>JASHSC010000322.1 GCA_030036915.1 Terriglobia bacterium | reverse complement strand
GCGATGACGAGTAATCCGAGAACGACGACCAAGGCGCAGGCCGCCCAGTCCTGCCACGTGCCGCGCGCCAGGGGAATCTGTGCATAGGAATAGTCGCTCGAAAGCCTGAGCGGGCACACAATGAGCGCCAAGTAACGGGGGATGACCTCTAATGCCGTCAGTCGTCCGGTCCAGAATGAAGCACCCACGATGGGATTGTCGGTATAAGGGAACTGCGCGGGGGGTGAGTCGGCAAGCACGCGAGCGCGCTGAATCAGCATGACCGCAATGGGTACAACCGCGGCCATACAGCCATATGCCAAGGCGCGGGGTTGCCACCGTTCGTTCCACCAAGCCAGCTCGTATAGAACGATGACGCCTAGGATCGTCACTCCGCTTTCCTTCGAGAACACAGCAAGCGCCGTCGCGGCCATCAATCCCGCCAGCCATAACAGGCGGTGATTTCCTATTGCTTCCCTGCTCTTGAGATAGGCCAAGAATCCGGCCAAAACTCCCATGCCGGAAAGCAAGTCCGACCTGCCGATCATGTTGGTTACCGATTCCGTGAGCGCAGGGTGGACAGCCCACAGCGCCACAGCAAAAAATACGGGCCAGAAATCGCGAAACAGCCTTCGCATCAGTGCATAGACCAGGAACACATTGCCGAGGTGGAGTAGAAAATTAATGACATGATAGACGGCCGGTGCATCGGCGTTTCCGAGCACCGTGTAATTGAGAAGATAGGAGAGTGTGGTGAGCGGGCGATAAAGACCGCTCTCTCCAGTTGGCCACCAATAGGTATGTTGCAGGATCAAGCGGATGTTTTCGCCGGTCAATTCCCGGATGCGCGGGTCCTGGAGCAGTAAGCCCTTATTGTCCAGTATAAAGCCACCGGAAAATGAGTTGGCGTAGGCGAGTGAGGTTAAGAGAGCCAGCGCACCGGCGGCCGCGAGTCCCCTCCACCTCCCCCAACCTCCAGCCTGTGGTGTAGTCTCCTGCTTCTTTGCGGTTTTCTTTCTGGGTTTTGCGCTCACTCGAAAGTTCGGATCCCGTTCAGATTCATTTGCAGTTCAAGAATTCAACCTGTGAGCTTACATGATGCAGTAATTTGAGGGCACATAAAAAAAGGGGCCAGGTGATTGCCCGGCCCCTAGGAGGTTGCGGAGAGGCGCGATATCGAAGTCATCAAACGCAAGCCGCAGATCTCCGAATCTGAGACGGCCTGTCCTAAAACTCAAACCTGCCCACCAGCTCGATGATACGCGGATAGTTGCTCTGGGACTCGCCGAGAAAGGACCCGAAAAGGCCGCTGGTGGCAGTAAGGTTGGGCCCGTCTTCAAAAAACTGGGGGTGGTTGGTTGCGTTCATAAAATCAGCATAGAACTTAAAGCTCAGCCGTTCGGTAATTCGCGTGACCTTCCCAAAATTCATCTCCAGATCGCCGATCTGAGGCAGGCGGAGCTGGCTGATGTAAGGAGACCAAGTCGTTAGCTGGTCGGGTTCAAGAATCTGCCAGGCGGGCTGCTGTCCCGAGGCGCAATTCGAAGTGCTCCCATTGAGCTCGAGCGTGCAAGTATTGAACCATTGCGCGAGGGACGGGTTTGCAATGTGCATACTATTGCCCGTGGGCGCCACGCCGGTTGGAAACGGCATGGGGAACCCATCCATCCATTCGACCATGGCGCTCGTAAACCACCCGCTGATAATATGGTTTACGACGGGACTGGACTGCGAGGCGAAATGCATGCCCTTCCCGAAGGGCAGTAGCCAATACGCGCTAAGCTTAAACTGGGCAGGGACGTCGTAATAAGAGATCGTCCACGCCGGAGTGGGGTCAGTAGGATTGAGATAACCCATCGCTTGCATGGTCTTTGACCAGGTGAAGTTGCCGTCGAAGGTCAGGCCGTAGCCCATGCGCTTTTTCAAGTCCAAAGTCAGGCCGTTATACCTCGTTCTGCCGACCGAAACGTAATCTTCCGTCACGCCATTGAGAGGAAACTGCGGGTAAGGCACAAGCAAGTCTTCTTCCGGGACGGTACTTCCCGCAAGATAGGTTCCCGTCAGCAGGCTTAAGTAAGGCGCGTCCTGCGTGACGCTGGAGGCCGCCAGGAACGGGTTGGCCACGCTGCCGGTGAGGGCTGCGACGGTGGCTGCCGAAGGGTATGTTGCTGTTGTTCCTGTCAGGCCCAGGTCCTGAAGCGAAAGATAGTTGATATTTCTGTTGACGGGCAGCCGGCTAATGAAGCTGCCAACGTACTGGACGCTCGCCAGCCAGTCTTTGCTGAATTGGTGTTGAACGTTCAGCGAGTATTGCTGCACCCTCGGCATATTCATGTCGGGGTCTGGAAAAACGACACTTTCACCAAGAGCGGTGGCGAGACCTTGGGCGGAGCCGACCGGAACGAGCTTTCCAGTCGGAAATGGATTTTCCATGGTGATGTTGGGGTTTGGAATGCCAGTCTCGATGGATGACACCAGGCTGGTGGTCTGGCTAAATCCCGGCGGGGGGCCAGGATTATCGTAATAGTCGGAATAAATCATCCCATAGCCGCCGCGGACGACCGTGTTGGAGCTAAGCGCGTAAGCAAAACTGGCCCGCGGACCAAAATTGCCGTAGTGCGGATTCGGCGTTCCGCGCGGATCACCACCGACGCCCGCGAATTCCAGCCCTCCCTGCAAGTTCATTCCCGGAATTTGCAGCGGGCTGGCGCAGGTGGCGCAAAAGCCCGTCGCGAGCGCGTTGAAGCGGTCGGTTAACGGCCCCTGATAATCCCAGCGCAGGCCACCGGTCAGAGTCAATTTTCGCGAAACGTGAATATCATCCTGCGCGAAGAAGGAATATAGATGGATCATGTTTGCCGGCTCTGCCTCAACCTGGATGTTTCCGGCCTCGGGATAACCCAACAGAAAATCCGCGATGGAGTTTCCGGTGGTGGAGGAGAGGGCAAGGGCATTGGCCGTGGTGAAAATGCCGGTGAAAGTGAAGTCGCCGGATGCATTCCCGGGCGAATTGCTAAGATTCATGACGTCCAACATCTCGAAGCCAATCTTCATGATGTGCCGGCCCGACGTTTTGTCCAGGACGGCATTGGCCGTATAGGAGGGTTCCATCTGAAAGGATTCCGGCGACGCGCCGGCCCCGTTATAATTCGACCAGTTGAAAATGGGAAAATGCGGGAAGGCCTCGCTCACAAAGGTAGACGAAAAGCCGAGGCTGCTGAGGTTGAACCCGTTGCTGATGGTGCTGCCACCGCCTGTGCCGAACCGATGCATGCCGATGCGCGCTTCCAGCACGGTGGTGGGATTAAAGGTGTGGGTCACCTGCAGGGAGAAGAAATCGTTCGATCGCGTAAAGGGTGAGTTGGAGGTGGTATCGGCGGGGTTGAGGTGTGAAACCGTCGAATAAATATAGCTGCGGGTTTCCGCCAGTGAGTTCCAGCCATAGAAGAAGGAGGCGTGGGTCTTGTTGGAAAGGTTCCAATCGGCGCGCCCGGAAAACTCAGGCAAACTATCCAGAAATTTCCTATTGCTGGATGTATTGACAAAGTTGTCGAGACCCGTATACTGCGCTCCCGCCGTGTTGGGGCCTGGGACGTAGGAGAGCACACCTGAGGCCACCGCGCTTATTCGGTTGGTCGGGATAATGTTGCCGGGGAATGCGGTGCGGGTATAAACGCCCGGACTAGTTTCGACGGTGGTCAGCGGATCGTAAATGGTCTGGAGTGTTCCACCGCTGTTCAAGACCCCCGAGAAATTGCCTTGATCCATCGCGGCCGTGGGCACGGACTCTGTAAAGGGATTCGGCTGGTCGCGCTTGATCTGTTGCCAGGCAAAAAAGGCGAATAACTTGTCCTTCCTGATCGGCGCGCTGGCGCTGGCGCCGAAGACGTTAAAGTGCCAGGGAGCTTTGGGAATGTGGGCCAGGTTGTCATTCCAAAAGTTCGCGTCTAAGGGAGTATCCTCAAAGTATTCGTAAGCGTCGCCATGGATTTGATTGGTTCCACTCTTGGTAATTGCTTCGATCACGCCTCCGGTGCTCCAGCCGTACTCCGCGTCGTACATCGTATCCTGGACGTTAACTTCATGCACCTCATCCGAGGGGGGGATATAGGTCACGCCCGTGACGTCGTTGTTCGTCGTGACGCCGTCCACCAGATCCAGGTTGGCGCAACAGCCGGATTGTCCCTGATAGCCGTTGCCGCCTCCTTGCCCCGAGAGTCCGCCGCTGATATCGATCTCCTGGCTGCCGGAAGTGTCGAACGGCGTAAGCGACTGCATCGACCCGGTGATCGTAACCCCCGCTGAGTAATCCACGGTCTGCGTGTAGTTCTCGCCACGCAGGGGCATGGCCTGCGTCAGTTCGCTATTAAGGGTCCAAGTCTGCTCGCCAGACTCCGCCTGGATGAGAGGCGCGTTGCCCGTCACGGTAACTGTCTGAGTCACGGTGCCGAGTTGGAGCGTGAAATCAATCACCGCTTTCTGTGCTACTTCCAGCGTGACCCCGCCCTGGACAAGCGTTTTGAAGGTTGTCTTTTCGACACTGATCGTGTAAGTGCCCACGTTCATGAAGGGAATCTGATACAACCCGGTGGCGTCGCTCGCCGCGGTATAAACCGCCCCCGTATCTGTTTGCTTGGCTCTTACCGTAGCGCCCGGCACAGGAGCGCCCGAGGGGTCGTAAATGTGTCCACTGACTGTCGCCCCGATCTGCTGCCCGTGCACAGGCAGCACAAAAAAGCTCAGGAGCAGAAGCAGTGGTGCAATTCTCTTAATCACTGTAGTCCTCCTCATTGGATATTCCTGACAACCCAAGACCCAACGTTCGGGTGACAAAAATCGATCAATCGATTACTTGAGCTGCAACAGAATCAATGCCGATTTTTTCGGGCGTGATTGGGGGGCAAGGAACTGCATTTTGCCGGTTTGGTTGTTGTTGCATGCCGGTACGGTCACACCCCCAACGCATAGCACTGCCCGATAACAAACGAGACATTACCTACGCATTAACAAATGCGGTATGGTTTTCTGTTGAGGCAGCCCCGCGCGAATAAATCCTCGCCCAAGGCGCCATCCATCGGAGTTGGACCCAGTATAACTGACGCAAGACTTCCAGAACTTCAGCGCACCCTTGCAGCAATCCACTGATACTTTAGCTGAGAAAAAAACTACCTTCTGTTCACAATAATCACATACTGCACCATATTGCGAAACAAGGACCAGTATTAAGTCGTTTTTTTGAAATGTCAAGAGTTTTTTTGTACGACCTCCCGGTCGAGAGTTGGCATGACGCGCAAAGATCGAGGGTGCTAAGACACTTGGGCCACAGAAAATTCATATTGGTCGCGCTTAATTGTAAGTCGCAAGATCAGCCCTCCGTTGAAATGCTTCACGACTGTCATTAATTGTAGTTGACGGGTTTTGGAAGAGGACGTGAATTCTGACCCAAGACTCTGCTTATACTTGCCTTCCTCCGCATAATCGATTGTAGAAACAGACTTTATAAGGTTGTGGAGAGTAAGTCATGGACACGTTAAATTTTTGGGACATGCCCGTCAGATCAACCCATCGGCTTGGGATTGGATTTTGATCAATCGCCACTTCCCAAATGGTCGTCCAAGGCAGTTTTGAAACCTCTATCTTATGGCACCTATAGAATTCAACACTCATTTCTGGTTGGGCCCACCACCTGGGTGGAAGTATGCTTGCATTTCAAAATTTGTGGTATTAAGGTTAGGGCTGAATCGTTGTCAAATAGGAATCGGCCATGAAACTCAGTGATTTTATCTCCACTCCGTCAGCAGCCCGACCCTCTGTTCCTGCGGACACCTCGCGTGGCCTCGCCTTGGGATTAAAAATTCTGAATTATCTGCGAAGTGAAGGGCAGGCATTTTCGCTGGGTGAATTGGCCGCCTATACGCGCCTGGGAAAACCCTCTCTTTTGCGCCTGCTTCGCACTTTGGAGGGCCTGGGTTACATCTCACGCGACGCGAATCGCAATTATCGCATTGAGGTGGAAACCTCCGTAACCGGCGTGCGAGAGAGCCTGCGCGTTCTTCGCCAGGTTTGGGGGCACTTTTCCGCTGAGATTCAAAGCCACTGCGGCGAAACCGTATCGCTCGCCTACCTGTTTGACGACCATATCCGCGTCGTGGACGTGCTCGAAAGCCCCCAGCACATTCGCATGTCCAACTTTGTAGGCAGAATTCTTCAACCCTACGCGTCCTCGCTGGCGAAGGTGATCACCGCCTTTCAGGACGATGCGCTGATTCAGACGCTGCTTGACGTCTATGGCATTTACCGCGCCACGCAGCACACCCTGGTGGACCAACTCGCCATCCAGAATGAATTTGCGGCAGTTCGCGAGCACGGCTACGCCGTAGATAAAGAGGAGACCGTGGAAGGCGGATATTGCATTGGCGCCCCCATTCGCAATCCGGCTCAAAAGGTTTTCGCCGCCATCAGCGTTTCCTCGCCCAAATTCCGCGTCACGCCGGAATTCGTCGAGAAATTCCCCGCCCGCCTCATCGAGTACGCCGGCCAAATTTCGCAAGCGGTGGCGGCCCAACTCCACGGCAAGGTGTAGTTTGCAGGTGGTAGTTCGTATGCGGGTTTTCCCGCTCGCCAGTTCCGAATTTATGGCTGAAAGTGACGCCCCCGGTATCTCGCCTTGGAAATGTTGCGGGCACGCCGGGCATTGCGTCTCGCGTCCGGCCGGGGTGCTCAGAACAACTGGAGCGTCCAGAGATCGTGCAGGTGTACCACGCCTTCCAGCCGGCGCTTCTTGTCCACCACCAGCACCGCTGTAATCTTTCGCTGCTCCATCAGCCGCAGCGCCGTGGCGGCCAATTCGTGGCGCAGCAGCGTCACCGGGTTTGTGGTCATACATTCGGCCGCCATCAGGTCGAGCGCTTCTTTTTTCCGTTTCTCCATCAGGCGTCGCAAATCGCCGTCGGTAATGATGCCCAGCAACCGATGGGATTTGTCGGCCACCGCCGCCAATCCCAGGCGCTTGCGGCTGATTTCATAAATCACGGCGGGGATGGGCGCGTTCGGGGACACACACGGCAGAGCTTCGCCCGTGTGCATCAGGCTTTCAATCCGGCACAGCTTTGAGCCGAGCCGACCCTTCGGGTGCAGCGCGGCAAAATCCTCTTCGCCGAAGCCGCGCCGCTCGACCAGCGCCATGGCGAGGGCATCGCCCATCGCCAGGGAGGCGGCGGTGGAGGCGGTGGGCGCGAGATTCAGCGCGCAAGCCTCTTCTTCGACGCTGACATCCAACGCCACGTCGCTCGCCTTGGCCAGCGTGGAGCGCAGATTGCCGGTTAGCGCCACGATGGGAACGCCCAGCCGTTTGACCCTCTCGAG
>JASHSC010000321.1 GCA_030036915.1 Terriglobia bacterium | reverse complement strand
AAATCCATCCGAAGGTGCTTGAACGAATGGCGAAGCGCGGCGAGATTCCCGCTTTGAAGGTTGGCAAGTTCTGGCGGTATCGTGTCTCCGCGCTGGACGCCTGGATTGACTCAAGGCTACAATCAAGCAGCCAAGCGTGCCGCACGGCAACTTCATTCTGATTGGAGGAACCATGCAGGCACGATACCAGTACGGAGATTTGAGGATTCGAAAGCGGAACAAGGGGCCGAACGTTTGGCAGTTCCGCTATTTCGAGAACGGAAAGCGTAAGTCAGTATTAGTGGGAACGCTTGAGAAGCTCCCAACAAAGGCCGACGCGGAAAGGGCAGTCGAACATCGGCGCATTGAAATCAACCTGGAAAGCCCGCAGCGGGAATTCCATTCCATCACTGTGGGTACTCTGATAGACCGGTTCATGAAAGAGTACGCTCCCAAACGATGCCGGAAGCTGACGCAGAGCACATATCGAAGCCTGTTCAAAAATCACATCCGGCCACGATGGGAAAGCCAATACGTCCAGAATGTCAAGACCATGGCTGTGGAAGATTGGCTCGACGAGTATAATGAATACAACGTGGAAGCTAAGGGCGGCAAGACAACCAAAAAGCCAATCTCCCGGCAGATTAAAGCTCACGTTCGAAACCTTATGCACACTCTTTTTCAGGCAGCAATCCGATGGGAGATGTTGGATCGAAATCCGATTGACCTAGTGCGGCAATCGCGCAAACGGCTGAAAGCTCCCCGCGTTCTTACGCCAGCAGAATTCAAAGCTCTGCTGGCCAAGCTGGGCGAACCCTACAAAACGATGGTACTCACCGTTGCGTGCTTGGGTTTGCGGGTATGCGAGCTGTTGGGCTTGCAATGGGGTGATATCGATTTTGAGAACCTCACTGTCAAGATTCAACGGAGCCTCTGCGAGGGCGAGGTAAACGAAACGAAAACCGAAGCCTCGGAAAGCGCTCTTCCGCTGGACCCGGACTTAGCCGACGCACTGCTGACCCGCAAGCGGACTGCTCATCATCAAGCCGATAGCGATTTTGTCTTTGCGGGACCAAGCGGAAAACCGCCTTGGCCGGATGGCATTCTCACCGACCATCTCAAGCCCGCAGCGATAGCGGCGAAGATCGGGGCCTTTGGCTGGCACACGTTTCGACACACCTACTCAACCATGCTTCATGCTCTCGGAACTACGCCCGCCGTCCAAAAGGAACTGCTACGCCACGCCGACATCCAGACCACGTTGAATATCTACACCCAGGCCGTCTCCGCAGAGAAGCGGGAGGCTGCATCAAAATTGGTTAACGCGCTATGGAAAGCGTAAGTGGTACGAAGTGGTACTTTCTGAGAAAGTCGCCTTAGGTGCTAAGCCCTTTCAGATGATGGTCGGGGCGCCCGGATTCGAACCGGGGACCTCTTGCGCCCAAGGCAAGCGCGCTACCAGGCTGCGCCACGCCCCGACCTTTTGACACTTTACATTCTGCCAAGCTTGTAGGCAGGTGTCCAGCGTCAATGGAACGCCTCCTCCGGGAAACCCCACCGCCTGGCTAGGCTTGAGGAAACCCCTCACCAAAATCCCGACTATTACGTCAGTTGATAAGACTTTTGCTTGTCACCCCGTTCCCGGTGATATACTCGGATTGTCTTTGCAAGGCTCCTGAAATGAAGCGGTGCACATCCTGCCAAACACCCTACCCCGATGAGTTCGCATTCTGCCCTCTCGACGGTGCGGAATTGGACGACCCGTCAGTGTATTCGGTGGGTTCGACGATTCGCAGCAAGTATCGAATTCTTTCCAAAGTCGGCAGAGGTGGAATGGGTCACGTCTATAAGGCGTTGCACTTGCACTTCAACGAAGTGCGCGCGCTTAAGGTGATGGACCCGTCGCTCACGGAAAAGGAGGAATTCGTCCGCCGCTTTTTGCGTGAGGCCTTCGTGGCCCGCCGCCTGCAACATCCCAACGCCGTCCGCGTGGATGACGTGGATGAAACCGAAGACGGCCGCCACTGCATCATCATGGAGTTTATCGACGGGCGAATGCTCCGCGACGTGCTCGAGCGCGAGGGGCCTCTTCCCGCCGCACGCGCCTGCTCAATCGTCAAGCAGGCTGCCTCCGCCCTTCACGCTGCCCACCAACTGGGAATCATCCATCGCGACATCAAGCCTGAAAATATTGCCCTGGTGAAAACCGACCAAGGCGACCTGGTAAAGGTTCTGGATTTCGGCATCACCAAGCTTAGCGCAGGCCAACTGAAGGACGAAGCCGGCGCCATGGATTTGACTGCCACTGGCACCATTTTCGCCATCGGCACACCGGAGTACATGTCACCTGAGCAGATCCTGCAAAAGGATTTGGACGGCCGTTCCGACCTCTATTCCCTGGGGCTGGTTTTCTTTGAGATGCTCACCGGCGAACAGCCCTTCCATGCCGATTCCCAGGCGGAATGGTTTCTGGCACAGGTAAGCCAGCCTCCGCCGCCCCTTCACGGCCGGGCGGCCAGCCTGCGAATTCCTGCTGGCATTGCCGACCTGGTGATGTCAATGCTGGCGAAAAACGTCGCCCAACGCCCCGCTAACGGTGAAGCCATCATCAAGGCCATCGAAACCTGCGAAAAAGAAATTTATCGCCTATCGGGATTACCTGGCGTAGCGGGTAGACCCAAGGGAGGAAAAGGAACCGGTGAGTGCACCACCATTCCCGCCTTCTTCGAGGGTTGGAAGAAAGGCAGCCTGATTTCGCAGCGTTACAAAATCCTCGATAAGATTGCTGACGTCCGCATGGGCCCCATCTACACTGCCCTCGATTCCGCCGGCGGGCAGGTTTGTGCCATTAAGCTGGTTACACCCTGGAATATTCCTTCTGCCGACCTCATCAATCAGCTTTCCGAATATTTCCAGCGCATGCAGCGTTTCCAGCATCCGCATGTAGCTGTCACCCTCGACCTGGGTCAGGCGGAAGATGGCGTGCTTTTCCTCGTGAACGAGTACGTGCGGGGACACAACCTGCGCCAAGTCATCGATCATGATATCTCGTTAAGCGTAACGCGCGCCTGCCGGGTTGTCTGGGAGATCGCTTTTGCGCTCGATGCCGGCCAACAGTTGGAGATGATGCACGGGGAGATCAAGCCGGAACATATTATGCTGGCGGGGTCGGCGAAATCCGAACAGACCAAGCTCCTCGACTTCAGTCTGGATCGTGTAAGAGAGGCCTTGCCCGAACTCTCCGATTCTGATTTGCCTTCGGGGATGCTTGCTCCGCTTCAATATATGTCGCCGGAGCGAATCACCGGCCAGCCTTATCATCCCACCTCCGACATTTACTCACTCGGCATCGTGTTCTACGAAATGCTCACCGGGCGAAGGCCATTTGAGGGAAACGGAATTGAAATTGCCCTGCGTCAGGTGCAGGAAGCGCCCTTCCCCGTCGAGAAAGTGCGCCCCGAGTTGGGAATTCCGCCCAGCGTGGCCAGCCTGGTGAAGAGGATGATTCAAAAAGATCCGATGAATCGCCCCCCCGATGCGCGCACATTGATGGATGAAATTTCCGCCGTTTAGAAGGGCGCATGCAGATTCACAGCGTTCCCCCACCCAAATAATAAAGCTTTTCTTCCATCGCGCCACATCGAGACTTGGGTCTTCTTCTCGTGGCGCGGGTAAGGACTCCGCCCGGAACAACGGGATTCAGCATGGGTTTCCGCGATATGAAATTGGGAATGGTCGGAACGCTGCACGTGGCTCTCTAATTTGCTTCTCAATCCGTCGCATTCGTCCCATAGGGCACCACCGGCTGTTGGGACTGCGCGGCGTCCATATCAACAATCTTCCAGCGCGAACCCTCTTTTTTCAGGTGAATATTTTGGATTTCGTTGTGGTCGCTGTACACGTACTCCAGGCGCGCGCGAGCTTCATCGGGATTGGGCCGGTCCGTAATTGTCACCGCCATACCTTGCACTCCCGAATTCTGGCTGAGGAGATACGACTTGAACTTTGCCGCGGCGTCTTCCCGGGCTGTCGCCGCCAATTGGTCGCGAAGCGGGCCGGAAAAGCAATCCAGGTAAGCCCGGGCGTCGCCGGCGCGGGCGGCGTCAAACATAGCGTAAATTCCGTCTTCCGGATTTGACGGAGCGCGCCGGGCCGTTAAAGCCCTCCAACCATTCCACGAAGTCGGTATCTGCCAATGATTCGCCCTTAGCAGGGCAATCGCGAAAACCACCAACAACACGGTAACGGTTACGATGGTCTTGGGGTCTATTCGGCGAATCATTTTGAGGGTGACGCGGAATTATCATCTCTTCCGATGATCGAAAGGTCGAGGTTGCCACTCGAATCAACAATCAATTTACGCATTTGGGGAAGGATCTGCTCCAGGGCTTCGATATAGACGCGAGTACTGGTCACCTCCGGCGCTTTGGAGTACTCCGCCGCGACTTCATCAAACCTGGCCGCATCGCCCATCGCGCGATTGATCTTTCCT
This sequence comes from Terriglobia bacterium, assembly GCA_030036915.1. Classification (GTDB taxonomy): domain Bacteria; phylum Acidobacteriota; class Terriglobia; order UBA7540; family UBA7540; genus Bog-366. The sequence continues at coordinate 7,453 of JASHSC010000321.1, read as the reverse complement.
CCCTTGTAAGCCTGCGCCGCCTGTTCCATCTGCTCTGCTTCGCCGTGGGCGCGCGGCAGAAGGTCATTGGCATAGCCCTGCGCCTCGTTCACATAACGAATCGCATCGGCACGCGCGCCCGCCACGTCGCGGAAGGCGTCTGCCGCGTCGGGCGGCGGCGCGACGTTTTCAATATTGATGCTGGAAAGCGCCACGCCCACATGATAGCCCTGCAAGGATTGTTGAGCCGTGCGCAACACATCATTCTGAATCGCCACCTTGTCGGTGGTCATGATGTTATCCACGGCAGTGTGCGCCATGCGCCGGGCAAGCTCCGATTCCACCACCGCTCCCACAACCTTGTCCACGTCCTCCGCACGAAAAAGGAATTCACGAGGTTCACTGACCGAGTACTGGGCCACGACGCGCACGTTGAACAGGTTCATGTCACCACTCAGAAATTCGGAGGCGGCAGGCTGCAAGCGCCCCAGCGGGATGTCGGCCACGTCGCCGCCAATCACCGTGCGGCGTAGTTGATGAACCTTGAGCTTGTAAACCTGCTGAATGGGCCAGGGCAGCGCGTAGTGCAGCCCCGGAAGAACGCGCGGAGAAGTCACTGCACCCCAGGTGGTCACCACTGCCTGTTGATCCGGAGCGACGAGATAGATTCCCCATAGCAGCCATGCCCCAAGCACTGCAAGCACCCACCGCCGCGCCGGGTGCATGCGGGGCGCCTCCTTCACTTTCTCCGGAGCTGCCAGCAGGACGGAGCTCATTTCGCCCCCGCGTCGCCTTGCGTCAAAACCTTCAGGAAGGCGGAATCGGAGTTCAGGATAATCGTGGTCTTATCGTCCAAAACCTTCTTATACGAATCGAGGGTTCGAACCAATCTGTAAAAGTGAGGATTTTTGGAATATGCCTGCCCGTAGATGCGCGTGGCCTCAGCATCACCCTCACCCCGAATGGTCTCGGCATCCTTGTAGGCGGCGGAAAGAATTGCTTCCTTCTCGCGGTCGGCATTAGCGCGAATCACCAGCGCCTGCTCCTCGCCTTCCGCGCGGTATTGCATGGCGATGCGTCCGCGCTCCGCTCTCATGCGCGCGAAAACGCTCTGCTTGTTCTGTTCCGGAAGGTTCAGGCGCTTGATGCGCACGTCAACCACGCGGATGCCGTATTGGTCCAGGGCGGTGAGATCCGCCTGGGTAGTCAGCGTGTCGAGCATCGCAGCCGCTTGCACCTTGTCCGCGGACGCCGAAACAAGCGATTCCAGGTCGAGCGTGCCGAGGGCCGCCGACAAACCCGACCAGATGATGTCATGGAGGCGCATTTCCGCTGACGCCGTATCGCCCACGCTTCGCAGAAAGCGGTCCGGATCATCAATCCGCCAAGCGACGTAGTTTTCAATCACCAGGTTCTTTTTGTCGCGGGTAAGGAATTCCGACGGCCGGGGATTGTAAATGCGCAGCCGGCGATCGAAGCGCAGAATGGACTGGTAAGGCCATTTGACGTGCAACCCCGCGTTGACCACAGTTCGAACGGGGCGGCCAAACTGAGTGATGAGGGCGAACTCCGTTTCCCGCGTCGTGTAGAACGTCATATAGACGAGGAGCAGCCCGCCGGCAATGGCCCCAATCAGGATTTTCTTTTGTTGTGTCATGGATTCCCTATTCCGGCAGAGGACAGGCCGTTGGGGAGCACGATTCCGTCGCGGAGCAGCATCAATTGGCGCCGGCCGGCCCTGCTGTCGATAATCAATTTTCTCTTCCCGGGCAAAACTTCCTCCATGGTTTCGAGATACAGCCGCGTCTCAGTGGCATCCGGCGCGGAACGAAAGGCCTGTTCGGCAGAAAGGAAGCGGCTGGCGTCGCCTTGCGCGCGAGTTTCGCGTCCAAGGCTGTAAGCGCGGGCATTCTCGAGCGCCGCGCTGGCGTTGCCTTTCGCCAGGGCCAACTGTTCGTTGCGATATCCTTCCGCCTCGTTGATCAGTCGGTTTTTCTCCTCGAACGCGTCGGATACCTCGCGAAACGCATCCACCACTTCCAGCGCCGGATGCACATCTTCGAGTTTCACTTGCAGAACCTCCACGCCGGCCCCATACCGGTCCAGCCGCCGCTGCAATTCCTCACGCACCCGCGCTTCAATCTGGCGCCTTCCCTCCGTAAGTGCGGCATCGAGCGAAGATGATGTCACCACCGATTGCACCACCGATTCCGCCGTGGCGCGCACCGTGGCATCACCGTCCAACTGCCGGAACAAAAAGTCGTCAGGATGCGCGGGGATATAGTGCACCGTGGCATAAAGCTCAATCATGTTCTGGTCGCCGGTCAGCATCGCGGATTCTTCCGGCACTTTTTGGAATCGACCGGTGCTGTGCTGTGCGTTCCATTCGTAGGATGCCGGCTCGTTCTCGGGCTTGACGGGAACACTACGGAACCCGATCTCCACAACGCGAACTCGATGCGCCTTGATGCGCGTGAGAGTGTCCACCGGCCACGGCAATTTGTAGTGCAGTCCCGGCTCGCGATAAGGCAGGAGCTTGCGCCCGAAGCGCTCAATTACTCCGCTTTCATCGGGGTTCAAGATATAAAATCCGCTGCCGATGTAGAGCGCCAGCGCCGCATAGGCAAGCGGCTTTCGGATGCGCGTCCAGTTGGCGATGAGCCAACCCATAACGGCTTCGAATTCCAGCCGGGAAGCAGCTTCACGAATGGCCAGGGAGATTTCCGGGGCCCTCAGGTGTTCCAGCAGGCGCGCCCAACTGCGCCGCACCCATCCCTTCCCCGATCCGGGCGCGCGCAGCAGACGCAGCGAATTCATCATCACCAAAAAAGAGGAAAGTTGGTGGGTAACCGCCGCTCCCGCCGGGCCGATGACGGCAGTCGCCGCGGCCACTACGGCGCCCGCATTGAAGATCGCAGCGAAGAGGATGATGTTTTGCCAAGCGGTCCGCACGGCCTTGCGGCTGACGCGGAAGAATTCCGGCAGGCTCTCAAGGGATTGGGGAAGAAATACCGCGTCCGCAGCCTGGGCCGTGATGTCGCTGGCGCCGGAAACCGCAATCCCTACTGTCGCGCTGGCCAGCGCCGGGGCATCATTCACACCGTCGCCCACCATGGCGGGATGACGGCCCGCAGAAGCGAGCGCCTGAACCCGCTCAAGCTTTTGGGCGGGGAGCAATTCCGCTTCCACCTGCGATATCCCCACCTCACGCGCAATAACTTCCGCGGCGCGTTTGCGATCACCGGTGAGGATCACCAGGTCATCAAGGCCGAGCTTGCGCAAACCTTCCAGAGCCTCCGCCACGCCGCTTCGAATCTGGTCGCGCAGAAGTATGGCGCCCGCCAGCCGCTGACCGTCCGCCACCAGGATCGCCGTGGCGCCGGCTTCATCGGCCTTTTCCAGCAAGGTCTCCGCCCCCGGAATTCCCGCCTCGGCAAAGAAGCTGGCGTTGCCGGCCCGGAGCTCGCGTTCACCCAGTTTGCACAATGCTCCCCGGCCGGGAATAATCTCCGCCGCTCCGGGTTCAGGAACGCTCAGATTGCGGCGCAGGGCCTCCTCCACGATGGCACGCGCCAGCGGATGGCTGGAAGCTCGTTCCGCTGTGGCGGCGAGTGCCAGGAGCTGATCCTCAGAGCCTGATAGCGGCAGAATTTGCAAAATGGCGAAACGACCTTCAGTAATAGTCCCGGTTTTGTCAAAAACCACGGCGTGAGTTCTGGCCGCGCGCTCCAGCACCGCCGCGCCGCGCACCAGGATGCCGCGCCGCGCCAGTCCGCCCATGGCCGCAACCATCGCGGTGGGGGTCGCGAGGATGAGCGCGCACGGGCAGGCCACAATCAGCACCGCGACCGTGCGCAGCCAATCGCGCGTGAAGAAATATGTCAGCCCCGCCGCCAGGAGCAGCGCGGGGAGGAAATACTTTGCGTAACGGTCCGCCAGCCGCTCAACGGGTGAGCGCCGCTGCTGCGCTTCCTTCACCAATTCAATGACGCGGGCGAGCGTCGTGTTCGATCCGCTGCGCGCCACGCGAATCCGCAGCAAGGCATTTCCGTTGAGCGTTCCGGAAAACACCTCATCGCCTGGCGCCTTGTCCTGGGGCAGCGGTTCGCCGGTTACCGAGCTTTCATCAACGGTGGAAATGCCGGAATCCACTTTGCCATCGGCAGGAACCCGCTCGCCGCTGCGCACCAAAACCAGATCGCCCGGCTCGAGCAACTCGGCAGGGACGGTTTCTTCGCGGCCGTCGCGAAGAAGCGTGGCGGTGCGAGGCATCTGCTCCACAAATTTCTCGATGGCATCGGTAGTGCGCCCCGCGGCGTAGGATTCCAGACCTTCGCCCACCAGCACGATGAACATGGCCTCCGCAGCAGCGAGGTTTTGGCCCACGCACAAAGCCGCCACGACGGCGATGCAAAGCGCCAAATCCGCAGAGATGCGCTTTTCAAGCAAGGCCGACAGTGAGTTGTAAAAGGTTTTGTAGCCCGCCAGCAGGGCAATCAGGATGGCGGTGTCGATTCCAAAGAAGGTCTTGAAAGCTCCCAGGAAATTGAGCAACAGCAGCACGCCCAAGACGGCCGCAAACGCGTAATAAACGATCCGTTCTCTCCAGGCTTCCTGCATGTCACTCAATTCCCGGTATACTTGATCCACATCGGCGAGACCCAGACGATCTCACCATCATCCTGTTCGCCGCGAACGTAGTAATAACTCGTCTTATCCCTTTGGGGCTGGTTGTCCCGCCAGGAAAAATCCACTTCCTGCGTGTAAGGCGAACTGGAATAGACAAACTTCCCGTCGCGAATGATGGTGACTTTGGCGAATTTGGAGGTGCCGCGGAGCTTGATTCTAAAGGTGGGCGGTTCGGTGGAGGAGAATTCATCTCCCATCATATGCGTTCCACTTTCTACATCGGCAAGGATTTCATCCGTGGCCGCGTACACGTGGCGTTTCTTCAGCGCATCCAGTACACCTTCGCGAGTCAAGTTCTTAACGTAGAGATTCGCGTAACCCATATGCGTTGAAACGTGGTCCGAACTCGCTTCAAACCCCAGGCGATAGCCCTTATCCAACGCTAGGCTGACAAAACCTTTGGGACGCCAACCTCCAATCGAATCGTCCTGATTGTTGGAGCGAGGCGCGCCGGGCATTTCGTAGTCCTGGCGAAGGCCCTGATAGATTTCCACCACCGGTTCGGAGTTTGGATCGTTGTCGCGCCAGTCCGTCCCCATTCCCGTCGCGCTGGTGTGCGAGCCCACGATGCCATCGAACTGTTTCAGGTAGGCATAGAGCATCTGCGTATCAGGGGTGTGTTGAACAAGGTTTTCTTCCGCCGCCGTCGCCAGCTTGGAGGGCTGGTAGCGTGGAAGCGTGTGGATGCCGCGCTCGGCGAAAACCACGTTGCGATGGCCGTCCGGGTAGGCCACGCTGCGTTCGTAAGAGAACATGGGAGAGAATTTACCGGGGGCGTAGAAAACATCGGCGAGTTTTTGCGTGATCCACCAGGGATATTCGCGCCCCATGCCGTTGTCGTGGTCGCAGCAGCCCACCCAATCCAACGCCACGGCGTCCCGGATATATCGATATTGATCAAACAGCGTGCCGTCATTGCCGCCGTCCGGTGAGATCTCGCTGTGGCGATGAAATTCTCCCCGCACAATTCGTAAATTCTTCTCAGGGCCGCCTCGATACTCGTGGATCGCCTGAACTGCGGCCACTTGTACGCGGTCAACAGTGTTCGCGGGCGGAGCCATGGGGGCTGCCGGAACCACCGGAATGGCCTGCGTCGCCGGCCCCAAATCCACCTCCTGGCTCCAAAGGTCGTTGTTGTATGGGTCGTGTGGGAATTTGGCGCCCGAGTTGGACGTTGTCTTGGCCGGGCTGGCATCGCGGCGGCCGTCCGAGGAATTCACGATCAACAACTTGCCGCTGCCAACGACGGCCAGTGCGGGCCGGTTGTCCAGAAGATTATCGGAGTGGTCCAGGAAAATGGGCTGAGTCCATGCCTTTCCGTCGAAGGAAAGAAGATACTCGTGCCAAACCGTTCCGAGAGAGGTATGCCAACTGGGGTGGGGCGTGCGAAAAGCCAGCCAGACGCGCCCCGAGCTATCCACGGCCAAGCGGGGCAGCGTGTTGTGCGCGGACCGCGGATAATTATTCAGGAGATGCGCGTCAGGGGGGCGTTGCTCGGCAATGCTGGGCCTCGGATCCAAAGGCTCCGAATCCACTTGGCTTCCCAGGCGGTCTGCGTGAGGATTTGGAGCGCCCACCAGCACTGTATCCAGCGGAGCGTCCAGATTCACGAAGCTGCCATTGGGTTCCAGCCCTTTCAATCGGATGAACCGGCCCTGGTAAAGGGCATTTCCGGTACTGTCAAACGCTCCAAAATCTTTTCCCCAGTTTCGACTGCCCTCTTCATAAGCAATCCAGAGGCGCCCCGTCCCATCGAAGGCGATGGAAGGGTAGGCTTCATATTCAGCCGTCGCCGCAATGGGAATTTCATCGCCCCAGGAATTTCCGGAATAAGTGCGCGCGTAAACATCGTAGTTGGCATTGCGATAGGAATCCCATGCCACGGCCACCCGGCCGGACTTGTCAGTGGCAATTGCCGGGTCCCATTCGTCCTGATTGGAATTCGAAATCTTCGCCGGCTTGGAGAACCCCTTGCCTTCTTGGTGCGCAGTGTAGATGGCCGCCACGCCCTCCCGCCACCCTTGCCAGGCAATCCAAACCTTGCCATTCGCGTCGGTGGCGGCAACGGGTTCAATGTCCGCGCCCGCCTCTGTGGAAATCTGCACCTGCTCACCCACTCCAGAGGCGCTCACGGGCCGCGCAAAGATATCAAAATTACCGCCGTGGTTTTGCGACCAGATTACCCACGCGTTGCCGCTGCCGTCCACGGCGACTGCGACCTTGTAGCAATCTCCCTCCGCCTGGGTCACGGCGATATCCCCACCCCAGCTTCCTCCCGAGTACTTCCTTGCCCAGATTTGGTCGCCCCCCGTCGGCTCGGCGTAGAGCTTGAAGTCCGTGGGGACGGCGGGAGGGTTCGCGCGGATCTGGTCGGCGTCCGCGCTGTGATGGAATTGCACGTATGCCAGCCAAATCTCACCGTTGGCCCCCGAGGCAAGCGCAGGATAGTCCTCTTCCTCCGGCGTATCGGTAAGCTGCTGGGTCACGGGCACGCGATCGACGTAGACCCTCCCGCCCAGCTCGTAAATTCCGCGCCCATACGGAACCTCGGAAGCGCGGAAACTGAAATTTCCCTGGGCAGTTGAAAAGCTGAAGGTGCTGGAATCTTCGACGGCCGCAGCGGTAATGATGAAGCCATTGGCGACTGTGGATGAGCCGGGATTCCCCGTGTGCGTCAAGATATGAAAGAGCTCGCCGTAAATGTTGTCGATGCCCTCGAATCGCCAGGGCTCCAGACTGTACTGGCCCGCTTGCGTGACCTTGAACGATCCATCCCAGCGCGTGG
>JASHSC010000320.1 GCA_030036915.1 Terriglobia bacterium | reverse complement strand
TCTTAAATCCGATGTGTCAGATGAGGCGCACATGAATCCATCAGCTCCACAGAACTCAGCCAAACTCCGCAGTCGTGACTGGTTTGACAAGCGCGATCGCTGGGGATTGGCCCACCGCGCATGGCTGCGCTCGGAAGGGTTCAGCGAGCGTGTCTTCGAGGGCAAGCCGGTTATCGGCATCTGCAATTCGTGGAGCGAGCTGAACAACTGCAACGCCCACCTTCGCACCGTTGCCGAAGCCGTGAAGCGCGGTGTGTGGGAGGCCGGCGGATTTCCGCTCGAATTCAACACAATTTCCCTCGGCGAAATGCTGATGAAGCCCACCACCATGCTCTACCGCAACCTGATGGCGATGGAAGTGGAGGAGAGCATTCGCGCTTATCCGTTGGACGGCGTGGTGCTGCTTTGCGGGTGCGATAAGACCACTCCTGCCCAGTTAATGGGCGCTGCCAGTGTGGACATGCCCGCCATTATGGTGCCGGGTGGGCCAATGCTGAGCGGCATGTGGCGCGACCGCGAGCTCGCTGCCGGCACCGACGTGCGCAAAATGTGGGAGGAAGTTCGCGCTGGCCGCCTGGGCGAAGAGGAGTGGTGCGAAATTGAAAGCTGCGTCGCGCGCAGCGCCGGCCACTGCTACGTGATGGGCACCGCCTCAACCATGGCCAGCCTTGCCGAAGGCCTGGGCATGACCCTCCCCGGCGCCGCGGATATCCCTGCCGCGGACTCTCGCCGCATGGTGATTGCCGAACGCAGCGGAAGCCGCATCGTCGAAATGGCCAAGGAAGGCTTGCGCCCGTCGCGCATTATGACCGTGGCGGCGATTGAAAACGCCATCCGTCTGCTGATGGCACTCGGCGGGTCGACGAACGCCATCGTCCACCTGGTGGCCCTCGCCGGGCGGCTGGAAATCAAATTGCCCCTTTCAACTTTCGATGATCTCGCCGCCACCACTCCCTTCACCGCCAACGTGAAGCCTTCCGGCAAATTTCTGATGGAAGAGTTCAGTTACGCCGGCGGCGCACAAGCGGTATTGAAGGAGCTCAGCCCCCTTCTCCATTTGGATGTGATTACTGCCAACGGCAAATCGCTGGGTGAAAACCTGAAGCACGCCGCGTGTTTGAATCGCGAGGTTATCCGGTCGCTGAAGGAACCCCTGCTTCCCCAGGGTGGCGTCGTGGTTCTGAACGGAAATCTTGCTCCGAAGGGCGCAGTAATTAAGCAATCAGCCGTCTCACCAAATCTGATGAAGCACCGAGGGCGGGCCGTGGTTTTTGAGAACAACCGGGACTTCCTTGCCCGCCTCGACGACCCAAATCTGGCTGTCGATGAAAATTCCGTGATGGTCCTGAGGAACGCAGGCCCCAAGGGCGCGCCGGGAATGCCGGAATGGGGCCATTTGCCCATCCCGGCGAAGCTGCTCAAGGCCGGAGTGAAGGACATGGTTCGACTGAGCGATGCGCGCATCAGCGGCACAAGCTTCGGAACCATCGTCGTGCACGTTGCTCCTGAGGCGGCTGTCGGAGGGACGCTGGCGATTGTCCGCGATGGGGACGAAATTGAACTCGATGTGGCGGCCCGGCGGCTCGAGCTGCGCGTCCCCGACGCAGAAATTCGATCGCGCCTGGCTCAATGGAAACCACCTGCCCCGCATTATGAGCGCGGCTACGGACGGCTTTTTCTCGACCATATTCTGCAAGCCGACGAAGGGTGCGATTTCGATTTCCTACGCGGCGCAAGCCGTGAAGATGGTGGTACGCCCCTGGCCCGCTATCCGAATCCTGCACTCTAAGCCTCTCCTGACTCTGGCCCAAATATGAGTCGATCCTCATATTTCCTTGATTGTGAGGGTGGGCTCATGTTATGCTCCCGAACGATGTCTACCAGAACCGAGTTTCGTCGCCTGCCCAGGCAGTCGCGAGGCCGGCGGCGAGTCGACACTCTGCTCGATGCCGCGGCGGCGGAGATCAGCGACGCGGGGTACGAAGCAGCCACGATGAGCTCGATTGCCGACCGGGCGGGCGCTTCGATCGGATCGCTCTATCAGTTTTTCCCGAATAAGCCGGCCGTCGTGCAGGCTTTGCGCGCCCGCTATTGCCAAGAGTTTGAACTCCTGTGGGAACCGATTGGCCTGGAGGCAAAGGATTTATCACTCGAAAGATTGGTGACGCGAATGGTTGACTCCACGGTGGTATTCATGAATCGCCATCCGGCTTTCTTGGCTCTCCTTGACGCGCCCTGCGATACGCGTGCGCATTCGAAAGTACGCGAAAGGTTTCAGCAGCTCGTGGGAGGATTTCTTCGTGAGCGACGGCCGCGAATGTCGCCCGAAAAGGCTCTGCGCCTTGCCACTATGACGCTGCAAATGTTCAAAGCCATGAATTTCCTTTATCGTGATTTGTCAACGCGGGAGCGGCGGCCGTACATCCAGGAATTCAAGAGCCTGCTTCTGCAGTATCTGGATTGCCGGATGAATCATCAAAATCGTGGAAATGGCAAGCATCGCTGAGGGTTTATCTCCGTGTCGAAAGTTCAATGAGCAGGCAAAGAATCGCCATGGAGACGGCGGGACGAGCTTCTTACCGGGGCTAATGCGGTTGCATTGGATGGAGGAGAGATAATGTCGCGAAGTCACAGGCTTCGTTCGGGACTATTTTTATTCACGGGAGGCTTGTTGCTGGCGAGCAGCAACTGTGCTAACAACTCCCAGGTGAATGCGCAAGCCAACACACCACCGCCCACGGTGCAGGTGGCGGCAGTGGAAAGCCGCGACGTCCCCCTGACCAGCGAGTGGATCGCGACGATGGATGGTTACATCAACGCCCAGATCAAGCCGCACGTATCCGGCTATTTGATCCGCCAGGATTATCGCGAGGGGTCGTTTGTTCGCAAAGGTGATGTGCTATTTGAGATCGACCCGCGGCCATTCCAGGCGGCGCTCGACCAGAGTCAAGGACAGTTGGAGCAAAATGAGGCGCAGGTGATTCAAGCGCAGGCCCAACTTGCTAAGGCCACGCAGGATGTAACTCGCGATACTCCCCTTGCCGAGGCCAAAGCCATCGCGCAGAGCCAATTGGACACTGAGCTTCAGGCGAAGGCCGGGGCCATGGCGGCAGTGGCGGCGGCGCGCGCCGCCGTTACCGCGGCCAAGGCAGCGGTTGAACAGGCCCAACTCAATCTGTCCTTCACCAAAATCGTTTCACTGGTGGACGGCATCGCCGGTATCGCACAGGCGCAAATCGGCGACCTGGTTACAACCACCTCCGTCCTGACATCGGTATCGCAGGTCAACCCGATCAAAGTTTACTTCCCCATGTCGGAGCAGGATTATCTGCGCGCGCAGAAAATCGGGGCGCAAGCTGCGAGCGTCCAGAGCACGCCGCTCAAAGGCGTCCCGCTGACGCTGGTGCTGGCCAATGGAAGCATTTATCCGCACACGGGCGAAGTCCTTTGGACTGACCGCCAGATTGATCCGAGTACGGGCACAATCCGTGTGGCCTCTGCTTTTCCGAACCCGGGAAATATCCTGCGGCCGGGCGAATATGGCCGCGTCCGGGCGGTTACGGAAGACCGCCACAATGCTGTGCTTGTTCCTCAGGCTGCGGTAACGGAACTGCAAGGAACTTTTCAGACAGCGGTGGTGGGCAGCGATAACAAGGTAAAGATACAAACCCTGCAACTCGGTCCGCAGGCAGGCGCTTTTTGGATTGTCAATCAGGGCCTGGAAGCTGGGGACAGAGTGGTGGTGGGCGGAATTCAATTCGCGCGACAAGGTGCAACTGTGAATCCCATTCCGGTTGCTGCGCCCAAGCAGGAGCAATGATCCATGGCTGAGTTTTTCGTCCGCCGCCCCATTGTCGCCATCGTCATCGCCATCATCACCATCCTCGCAGGCCTGGTGTCCATTGAAAGATTGCCCGAAGCGCAATTTCCCGATATCGTTCCCCCTCAAATCATCGTTTCCGCCACTTATCCCGGCGCCGATGCGTTAACCGTGGAGCAGGCCGTCGCCACCCCCATCGAACAGCAGATGAACGGTGTGGACAACATGCTCTACATGCAATCCACAAACGGCAACGACAATACGATGGCGCTGACGGTGACGTTCGACGTGGATACGGACGTCAACACGGACGAGGTGAATGTTCAGAATCGTGTTGCGCAGGCAGCGCCTAATCTTCCGCCGGATGTGACTCAGTACGGTACCAGCATCCGTAAATCTACCGGCTTGCCCCTGCTCGCTTACGCGCTCTATTCGCCGAACCACACGCACGATTCTCTTTTCCTTGCGAATTACGCCAATATCAACATCGTCGATCCCATCCTGCGTGTGCCCGGTGCGGGGCAAGTGATCCTCTTCGGCGCAACCGACTACTCGATGCGGATTTGGATTAAGCCCCAGCTTCTCGCCAAACTCGGCCTGACGGTCGCCGACCTGGTTGATGCGCTGAACCAGCAAAACACCGTAAATCCGGCGGGCCAATTGGCGGGCAACCCCGCGCCCCCGGGCACGCAGATGACTTACATCGTGCGCACGCAGGGACGCCTGGTGACTGCCGAGCAATTTGGCCAGATCGTCGTGCGCGCCAATCCCGATGGCTCCGTTGTCCGCCTTCAGGACGTTGCCCGCATTGAACTTGGTGGGCTGAGTTACAACGAGATGTCCCGCCTGAATGGGCAGCCAAGCTGCATTATTGCGATATTCCTCACACCCGGTGCAAATGCCATCGCTGTCGCGGAAGGCGCCCGCAAGGTGATGGAGCAACTGAAGCAGCGATTTCCCCCCGACCTGGTTTACACCACTTCGCTGGACACCACACTGCCCGTGACCGAAGGCATCCATGAAATCCTGGTGACATTATTCATCGCGATGGGGCTGGTCATTCTGGTGGTCTACTTGTTTTTGCAGAATTGGCGGGCCACTTTGATCCCGATGATCGCCGTACCGGTTTCGCTGATCGGTACCTTCGCGATCTTTCCGGCGCTGGGATTCTCCATCAACACGCTGTCACTCTTCGGCCTGGTTCTCGCTATTGGTCTTGTGGTGGACGATGCCATTGTGGTGGTTGAGGCGGTGGAGCATCACATTGAAGAGGGAATGCGGCCGCGCGAGGCCACACTCCAGGCGATGCGCGAGGTTTCGGGGCCGGTGGTGGCCATCGCGCTCATCCTGGCCTCGGTATTTATTCCCATGGCGTTCATGAGCGGCATCCAGGGGCGCCTGAACAAACAGTTCGCTGTCACGGTCGCGATCTCGGTGATCATTTCCGCCTTCAACGCCCTCACGCTCTCGCCCGCGCTTTCCGCCATGCTGCTTCGCCCGCGCAAGGCCTCACAAGGCTTGATGGGAGGTTTCTTCCGCGGCTTTAACTGGACTTTCAACAAATTGAAAGGCGGTTACGTGGACATCAGCCACGGACTGACGCGCAAAGTGGCAGTGGGTATTGCTATTCTGGCCGCATTCATGGCCGCTGATTTACTGGTCGGAAGGAGGCTGCCCACCAGCTTTCTTCCGGAGGAAGACTACGGATTTCTTTTTCTGAACGTGCAACTCCCACCCGCCGCCTCTTTGGAGCGCACCGACAGGGTCACCCGGCAAATCGAAAGCATCCTTGCCAATACGCCCGGAGTGCAAAGCTACACTACTATCGATGGATTCAGTCTTCTGACCCGCGTCTCCACAACCAACAATGGCTTCTATTTTGTGAATCTGAAGCCCTGGAGTGAGAGGGCTGGCCATCTCGATTCCGATGCCATCACGGCGGACATCAATCGCCAATTGTTCATGCAAGTTCATGACGCGATCGCTTTCTGCTTCAGCCCGCCGGCGATTCCCGGCCTGGGGAGCGCGGGTGGATTCTCTTTTTGGCTGCAAGACCGCAGCGGCGGCACCCCCGACGATCTTGACCAGAACCTTCAGAAATTTCTCCACGCGGCGAGCAAACGCCCTGAACTGATCGGAGTCAACTCGCCATTCTCTGCGGGAACCCCGCAGATGTATGTGAACGTGGATCGCGACAAGGCCTTGAAGCAAGGCGTGGCAATCAGCGACGTCTATCAGACGCTGCAAGCCTCGCTGGGCGGACTCTACGTGAACCAGTTCAATCGATTCGGCCGGCAGTGGAAGGTATTCCTGGAGGCCGAGGCGCAGGACCGCGCCACGACCTCCGCCATCGATCAATACTATGTGCGGGACCACGCGGGCACCATGGTTCCGCTCTCAACCCTGGTCTCCATCCGCCCGACCCACGGGCCTGACTATACCAATCGATTCAATCTGTTTCGCGCCGCACAGGTGATTGGCTCCGCCGCACCGGGCTATAGCTCGGGGCAGGCCCAGGAGGCCTTGCGCGAGGTCGCACAGGAAACGCTGCCGGCAGGCATGGGTTACGACTGGGCAGACCTCTCCTATCAGGAAAATCAGGCCGCTGGAAGGGCGGGAATCATCTTCGCGCTTTCCCTGCTTGTCGTATTTCTGATTTTGGCGGCGTTGTATGAGAGCTGGACGCTCCCCTTCTCTGTGCTCCTTTCCGTGCCGGTGGCCATCTTCGGAGCATTTGCCGGCCTTTACCTTCGCCATTTCGATCTCGACATTTACGCGCAAATCGGCTTGGTAATGCTGATTGGCTTGGCCGCGAAAAACGCCATCCTGATTGTGGAATTCGCGCGCGACGAAATGGCGAAGGGACGGGGAGTGGTGGAGGCCGCACTCGAGGGCGCGAAATTGCGGCTGCGCCCCATTCTGATGACCTCCTTCGCCTTTATTCTCGGATGCGTGCCGTTGGCCATTGCAGAGGGGTCTGGAGCGGTCGGGCGCAGAATTCTCGGAACGGTGGTTGTGGCCGGTATGCTGGCAGCGACGGCTCTGGCCATTTTCCTGATTCCTGTTCTTTTTGTGCTTTTCGAAAGCATTGCGCTCAAATTGGGGACCGCCCGTGAAGGCGACGCCCATTCTCACGATTTGCTGGCCCCTCCGGAAGCGACGGAAGGAGGGCATTGATGAAGCTTGCACGATGGTCAAGCGCCGTAGCGGTGTTGCTCGCGACTCTTGCAGCCGCGTGCACCGTGGGACCGAAATATCAAAGGCCGACGGTTGATGTGCCCCAGACATTCCGAGGAAATCCATCCGGTGGCCCCCCATCTGCCGCATCTTTCGGCGATGAGAAGTGGTGGGAGGTGTTCCAGGACCCACAGTTACAGGTGCTGATTCGCACTGCCCTGAAGCAGAACTATGATGTGCGCATCGCCGCAACCCACATTTTGGAGGCTCAGGCGCAACTCGGAGTTGCCAAGGGCAATCAGCTTCCCACCGCCGGCGCGATTCTGGCAGGGAATAATCAGCGCGATTCAAGGTCAAGGTTTTTTTCGGCCTATGACACCAGCTACACGGAACTCGGGTTGGGTTTGCAGTGGAACCTAGACTTCTGGGGCAAGTACCGGCGCGCCACTGAAGCCGCACGGGACGAACTGTTGGCCAGCGGTTGGGCGCAGCGGCAAGTGATAAGCTCGTTGGTGGCGAGTGTCGTCTCCGCATATTTCGTTCTCCGCGCGGACGACCTGCAGCTTCAAATTTCAAAGCGCACGCTCGCATCCGACCAGGATTCGCTCCGGCTCACGCAATTGCTTGCCGACCACGGCGCGACTTCTCTGCTCGATGTGCGCCAAGCGGAGCAATTGGTTTATAGCGCCTCGGGAGCGATTCCCGATCTCGAGAAGCAGATTCAGCAACAGGAGGATCTGATCAGCACTCTGCTGGGCCAGAACCCCGGCGACGTAGCGCGTGGATTGGAATTGACCGCTCAGCCGCGTCTGCCGGAAGTGCCCGCCGGCCTACCCTCATCGTTGCTCGAGCGGCGACCGGATATTCGTGAGGCGGAGGCCGAATTGATGGCCGCGAATGCGCAAATCGGCGTCGCCAAGGCCGCCTACTTTCCCCAAATCAGTCTGACCGGTGTCGGCGGCCTCCAGAGCATCCCGCTGACACAGTTGTTCTCGGGACAATCCACGATGTGGAACCTGACGAGCCAGCTTGCGCAGCCACTCTACGCGGGAGGAACCCTTCGGAGCGGTGTGCAATTGGCGCAGGCGCAGCAGCAGGAAGCTACGCTCAATTACCAGCAAACAATTCAACAAGCGTTCCGCGAGGTGTCGGACGCTCTCATCGCCTATCAGAAGGACCACGATTACCGCACGCAGCAGGAATCACTGACCCGCGCCGCGCAGGATACAAGTCGCCTTTCCGATATCCGGTATCGGGGGGGGGCCGCAAGTTATCTGGAAGTCCTCGATAGTGATACCCGTACCTACGCCGCGGAGCTCACCCTGGTGCAGGTCGAGTTGAGCGAATTGCTTGACTACGTGCAGCTCTACCGTGCCCTCGGCGGTGGATGGCAAACGTAAATCTTAAGGGACAATCGTCGATTTCACTTCAGCATTCGTTGTGGGTCAGTTTGAATTCTGTAGGGGCAGGGCTTGTCCCTGCCCTTCAATCCAGCGACATCGCGCAGGGTACCCGCAAGGGGTGCCCCTATGCCGAAATTTCGAACTGACCCACTACTTCAGCATTGCGAAACTTGCGGGCGCGCGAAATATTTCAGCGGGCTGCCTTGGGGAGCGTCGAGCCCAGCGTGGATTTACGATTGTTCATCAACGTGATCTTTTCAGATCGAATCTGCAATCCGACCAGAACGACCAATCGCCCTCGGCCGTGCCCATAGGACGGGGGCTTGTCTTTAGCGTCAGGATGCGATCATGTGCAGTGTCAATCGGGATGCGAAATGAGAACCGGCCACCGTCGTCGATTCTTAATTTTGGTTGCAGAATGCGGTTGAGAGCCGGCTGGCTGTGCCCCGATTGACCCTGAATCGATATGGTAATCTCAAGCCCCCCTGAATTTTCGCTAAGCGTCTGGGCATCTTCCGGAATGCCAAAGTAGCCGGAGAATGATGACGTATTCACCGGAATTTGCACCTCGATGATGCTGGGTGCACGCACCATCAAGGCAGGCGTCCCATGAGTGATCGTCACGCGTCCCGGACTGGCGCTTTCGACTGATTCAGGCTCCGGCCAGAAGATGCGGCCCTGCACATCGGCAAGGATGCGGGAAGCGGGCACTTCCGTCGCGGCTCGAGGAAATTCGGAGGCGGTATAAAGCCGCACGCGGATTTGGTTCAAATATTCCCACGCCCCCCGCTCCGGCGGTTCGAAGGTTACACTTTCAGCCTCGCTGCCAGCCTGCGAAGCCAGAAAATTCAAAACGTCATAATTGCTTTTCAACAGAGGGCTCACCAAAAATGGCAATTCCGCCATGGAAGGCACAATTCTGAATCTTTCATTTTCGCCGCCTTGCCCAATTCGCATATAAAGGGGTCGTCGTTGATACAGGAAATCCGCAAGGCGTCCGATTAAGGTGGGAACGATCTCAACAGACATGAATAATGGTCCATGAGCCCACGGGCGCAGATCGAAGTTTTCATTGAAGCGCAAACTCTCCTCATGGACAAGATGGAATCGCAGCTCATCTGCCGTTCGCTGTCGCAAAACTAGAAAGACCCCGTCCCGCGCAACGGGAACATAATTATTGAGAACGTAATTCAGTGCGGCAGAATCCTCCAGCATGGGAAACCGCCCGTCCGTGGCCTGGTGGGCGAGCAATACATAACGCGGTCTATCGGCATCTCGGAAGTAATCCGCATTGAGTTTTTGAAGCGCCGGCGTATACGCAACGAAGCCTTGAAGGACGGGCCGTGGCCGATAATTCATCCCATTGACCAACGGGGCCAGCAAGAGGTAGTTCATCACGTCGACGGAATCGTTCTCGATCACGTCCTTCGCTCGTTCGAGGACGAGCATGGGGTTAGCGCCGGCCTCGCGGCTGGCAACATAGAGATCATTCCCCCGTCCCGATATCGCAGCCAGGATCATGCCCGTGTTCTCAATCATGCGTCGCGGCCAGGCAGTAGCCTGCCGCCAGGCGAATCCGGGAATCTGAAGGTTTGCGGCGAGCACACATGCGGCCATGACGGCGGCGAACGCGGTTTCCAATGGCCATTTACG
>JASHSC010000319.1 GCA_030036915.1 Terriglobia bacterium | reverse complement strand
ACTCTCCCGATTGAAGCGCCAGGATGAAGCGCAGGCAACACTGAAGCGGTGGGAAGGATTGCACAACAAAGTTCCCAACATTTCACTTCAGGACCCGGCGCTGGAAGGCGGAAGGTACGGAGGAATAAACGTGCCGTCAACACCTCCCACGGCGGACGCGCACAGCGCGATCCCGGAGAGCGTAACGTTTGCGGAGTTGAGTGAGAAACTCGGCCTCGGCCTCGCGGCCACCGCCGCCCCAGCCTTCGATCCGCGCCAGCCCATCAAGGCTTCAGAATACTCGCTCGATTTTGCCAGGAAGAATCTGCTTCCCCTCTTCGGCCCCACAATGGCCGTGGGAGACTACGACAATGACGGCCATCCGGACCTCTATGCCGTGAATCCGTCCGGAGCGAACCATCTCTTCCACAATAATGGCGATGGCACCTTCACCGACGTGACGGAGAAAGCAGGAGTGAGCGGGCCTGGCGCCAGCCTTTCCGCCACCTTCGCCGACTTTGATAACAGCGGTAAGATGAGCTTATTTGTTGCCGGCCTCAATGGAGTGAAAGTCTATCAATATGCGGGCAACGGAACATTCAAGGACATTACCCGGAAGACGGGGCTTAAGCCCGAGCCCGGCGAAGTTGCCACCAGCGCCGTGTTGTTCGACGCCGACAACGACGGGTTTCTGGATCTGGTAGTCACGGCTTACACAAATCTTAGCGAGCCTCCCCGCAAAGACCCGTTCCTGTTCCCCGACGATTTCGGCGGATCCATCACGCATTTCTTTCGCAACAACGGCGACGGAACTTTCACGGAGGTCACTGCTTCCGCCGGGCTTTCTGGTGCGCGGGGGAGAATGCGCGGCGCGGTGTTCGCAGATTTCAACAACGATGGTTACAACGACCTGTTCCTGTATCGCGATGATGGGCCGCCGATGCTGTATGAGAATCAGGGAGAAAACAAATTCGTTCTGAATCCGGAAGCGGTCCCGGCGATCGGCGCGGCCTCAGTGTTGGACGCGCAGGTGGCCGACTTCAATCACGACGGCTATTTTGATTTGGCCGTCTGGACCCGGGACGGCTGCCAGATATTAACCAATGAGCGTAATGGAAAATTCGCTCGCCTCGCCCTTTCGCTGTATTCCCCCGGACCATCTGGCCCTTTCGCTTTTCACGGGACCGTGGCAGACGTAAACGGCGATGGCTTCCCCGACTTGCTCATCGAAGATACCTCCGGCCGGCTGCGCTTGTTTGTGAATCGCCTGGGACAATTTCGGGAAGGCTCGATGGCGCTTCCCGGCGGCGACTCGAGCACTTTAAATTTTCTCGCGCCTGCCTCGCTCACAAGCCCCGCCAAACTTGACCTGCTCGCTACGACTCGCCAGGGGCAAATCCGTGTATTTGAGAAGCAGGGACCACCCGGGCATTGGGTGGACTTAAGTATGCTGGGTTTCAAGAGCAATACCCGGGGAATCGGCAGCGTGGTGGAGCTCAAAGCAGGCAATTATTACAACAAGGTGGTGGTGACGCGCAGCCCCCTGCGCGTATTTACCGGCGACCTGACGAAACTCGATGTGATCCGCGTCACCTGGCCGAACGCCGTGGTGCAGAACTGGATCGATGTGAGCACCGACAAGCAGATTGAGGTGCGTGAATCCGAACGCCTGGCGAGTTCGTGTCCCTTCCTTTATGCGTGGAATGGCCGGAGGTTTGTCTATGTCACCGACGTGCTGGGCACAAGCCCGCTGGGTGAGCTCGCTCCGGACGGCACATACCTGAAGCCTTTTCCGGAAGAATTCGTCCGCCTGCCCCCATGGGTGCAAGCTTCTGCCGGAAAATTCGTCTTTCAGTTGACCGCGGAAATGCGCGAGGCCGATTTCTTTGACCAGGCCAAGCTCTTCGCTGTGGATCACCCCGCAGACGAGGAGATCTACGCGAATGAAGTCTACGCATCGAATCCGGGCGCTCCGGCACTCTACGCGGTGCGCGACAAGCAGTTTCCAGTGTCGGCCGTGGATGATCACGGTCACGACGTGCTGCCCTTGCTTCTGAAGCAGGATGGCCGCTACCCCGCGGACTTCGCGCGTGATCGCATCCTGGGGATGGCGGAACCGCACACGCTTACGCTTGACCTGGGCAAGTTGCCGGCTGATGCTCCGGTAAGCTTGTGGCTGAACGGCTGGGTATTCTGGACGGACAGCAATGCCGCCCGCGCGCTCATGTCCAATCGCGCGCTCACCATTGTCCCGCCCTACTTGCAGGTGCGTGATGCCTCCGGAAAATGGGCCACAGTGATTTCCGATATGGGACTGCCCAGCGGCACGCATCGCACCATGCGCGTGGACCTGGCGGGCAAATTCCTTTCCGCCGATCGCCACGTGCGCATTGTCACTAACCTCTGTGTTTATTGGGATCAGATTTTTTTCACGATGGAGGAAGGGCCTGCACCCGCGCCGGTTGATTTGCCTCTGCTCAACGCCGACTTGCACTACCGCGGCTTCTCCACCCCCGCGAGCGATCTGCAGCACGTGACTCCCGACACTTTTGATTACGAACGAGTGATGTCCGCAGCGCCTTGGAATCCCCTGCGCGGCAACTACACGCGCTACGGTCCCGTGGAAAAGCTCCTCGCCCGCTCCGACGATGAAATGGTGGTGATGGCGACGGGTGACGAGCTGACGGTGGAGTTCAGCCCTCGCTGGCTACCCAGCTTAAAGCCAGGATGGAAGCGGGATTTCTTTCTCCGCCTGCGCGGTTATGCGAAGGACGGCGAACCCAATACCGCCTTTGCCTGGACTGTCGCTCCGTTGCCATTTAGCGGCATGTCCAATTACCCGCCGGGCTCCCGCGACCGCGCGCCAAGTGCGCCGGAATATCAGGATTATATTCGGCAATACCAAACGCGGCCCAGCCACGCGCTGATTCCGCCACTGGAGCCGGCGATTCAATGACCCAAATTGCAGCGTGGGCAGGGTCGTGCGGATCCTCTAATGCGCAGAAGCGGCCGATTTTGAAAACACAATAGGCTGGGCAGAGACGATGCCCTTTCCCTCTTGGATGGTGAGAAATTGATTGGGCTTTACGTCAGAGGCTATATCCCTGAGACCGCTCGGCCAAACGACCTCGACTTTCACCAGCTTCCCTTCCTCCGGTTTGCCCAGCCCGAAGGTCAAGGGCAGTTCGCTCTGCGACAAATAGCTTGAACCGGTTTTTACCATTCCGAAAAGGCGCTCGCCCCTGGCCGTGATCACCGTAACCTTGGCGCCGATTCCATCGCGGTTGGAGCGCGTGCCCACGGTCTTAATGCGCAGCATATCGTTCTGGTTGCCGTTGTCATTGCGCAGCAGGCGGGCCGGTCCGTTGTTGGCGGTGATGGCAAGATCGAGGTCGCCGTCATTGTCGAAGTCGGCGTAGGCCGCGCCGCGCCCAACAATCGCTTTCTGCAAAGCAGACCCGACTTGGCTCGTTACATCCTCAAACTTATTGTGACCCAGATTGCGAAACAGAAGCGGTGGCTGCGCATACCTGAGCGTCGGCTGAATCACACTGATATCGTCTGAAACGTGCCCATTGATGGCCAGGACATCCGGCAGTCCATCAAGATCGTAGTCAAAGAAGAATGTCCCGAAGGTGAGTGAGTTCAGGGAAATACGTGCAATGCCGGTGGCTCCTGCCACATCGTTGAAAAGGCCGGCGCCTTCGTTGTGGTAGAGCGCCATCCCCTCATCCGTAAAGTTGCCGACCAGCAAGCTTTGGCGCCCG
>JASHSC010000318.1 GCA_030036915.1 Terriglobia bacterium | reverse complement strand
CCGTGACTTGCCCGGTCGAACTTCCGCCTTCGTTGGAATTGAAAGGATTCACGACCGTGAGGACATCATTCATCTGGTAGCCTGATCCCGCCGCGTCGATCGCCACGCTGATGAGCGCTCCTGGAGTGGAAGGCGCATTGGTGATTTGCGTAAAACTCCCGGGAAGCGTGTAGCCGCCCACCGGTCCGCCCGAACTTGAGCCGCCGCACTGATCGGCAGTGAGCGCGTAGCTGACCGTGCTCGAGCCCGCGTGCGAGCCGTAAAGCGTCACGGTGGGAGCGCCGGGATTTGGCAGGCCAAGAACGTTCAGCGTGTTGGCGATGATCGTTCCCACCTGGCCGCCGTTGGAGACCAGTCCGCCCACCCGCAGCGGTCCGTGGCCGGTGTAGCCGCTGTTGATTTGTGCGCCGCTGAAATCCACGGCGGCACCCTGAGCGGGGTAGGAGCCGTTGTAGTCAATCGCGTATTCGTTCTCGTAGCCGCCATTGCCGCCCGCCGAAGCGATGCTTCCGCCGAGCGTCAGCTTCTGCGCGGTGAAGTTCAAAGGCACCAGGCCGGTGTTTCCGTTCAGGTTGGGAGGAACGAATTGATAATTGCTCGTCCCCCCGAACCAGCTCGTGGAGAAGTTGTCGACGGTCTGCGGCCCCAGCGCGCCGTCTACCACGTTTCCAACCGCATTCGAGCCCCAGACCACCTGACCGTTGTTGGTGCGCAACCAGGTAGCGGTGTTGTCGGTGGTCGTGCTTCCCGCGCTTGAGGCCCACGAAGGCGTGCTTGAGCCGCTTGTGCCGCCCGTGATGCACACTTCCGTGTGGCCGTTCGAATCCTGAATCACCGCGCCCTGGATGTAATTCCAACTCGCCTGCCAGACGGCATACTGAGGCGAACTGGTTACAGGTCCTATCGCTTCAAAGTAGAAATCGTGAACGCCGATGTTGGTTCCGTTGTTGATCACCACGCCGGCGCCCGCCCCCTCGATGTCGCCGCCGTTAAAATTCACCCATCCGCCCGCCGACTGCGCGAAAATCGCGCTACCCCAGGTCACGATCTTGGTTCCATAAAAGTTGTTTTCGTTGGGGTACTCGCCCAGCAGAATTCCCACGCCGTCGGGATTTGTCGAGGCGAAGGTGTTGTCCTTGAAAAAGTTGTAGTAAGAGCCGTCATAGTTCGCATCGCTCAGCTTCAAAGCGATTTGGCAATCCACGCTGACACGCTCGACGGAATTTTCAATGGCGTCGCTGAAGTCGATGCACACGCCCGTGGCGTAGGTTTCCGAGTGAGAGCTTCCACCGCTGTCTTTCACCGTAAAGCTGCCCTCACTACGAATCGAGAGGTCGGAAATCAGCATCCAGGAGATGCTGGTGCCGGTAAGGTTTGCGAAGACCGTGGAAGTATCGCCGCTTTCATTGTCGATCAGAGTACCACTGGCGTTACCGCTCGCATCACTGGCACGTCCCAAGCCGATGACGTGCGCGTAATTCTCCATCTCGAATTGCGCGCCGCTGGAGCGATTGATTTGCGCGGGGAGCAGTAAGGTGAGTGGCCCTGGCCCCGAAGTCTTGAGGTCGATCGATTCAGACATCGTGACGGGCGAACTGAACCCGCGCGCGTCCACCACGCACGCCGTGGCCGGGCAGGCCGCAATCGCGGCGTTGACTTTGTAACTCCAATCCGCGCCGCTCTGGAGACTGGCGTCGATCACCTCCGCGCCGTTGCCAAAGCCTGCCGTGGCCTGCGGGGCAAATGCCGTGCCATTGGTTTTCGTGCAGGTGATATTGGGCTCGGAGAGCGTGCAATCGCCCGCCAGAGTGAATCCGCCGAAGCTTCCGGAATTGTTGTATTGAAGCTGAGTGTTAGTGCCGCCAGGATTCCCGCTTCCGCCGCTGCCACCGCTCATGCCGTAGGTGAACGGCGTGCGCACATCGAGAATGGAAGTGATAGCCGAAGCGGAAGTCGTGACGGTGGCGATGGGAATCGTGGTCGAAGAAAATCCTGAAGTGTTGGAAGCCGGGGCACAATTGCCCGACACGTTCAAGTAAACGTAATTCGTGGAACTCGCCGTCATGGTCAGGGTGCCGCCTGCGTAGGTGTAGACGGTGTTGGTGCACACCGCCGTCCCAGCGGCCAAATTCAGAGTGAGCCCCGAACCCGCGGTCGGCCAATAACCGGGTCCAAATCCCTGGACGAATTTCGCGTTGACAGGATAGATCGGCTGGCCCGACTGTGCCTGGGGCTGTTGGGCGAGGGCGATTCCCATCGGTCCTGCGGGGAAAAAAGCGGAGAGGGCGAAGAAGGCCGAAAGTAACCAAACGCCCGTCCGAGGTCCGCGACCAAGACTAACCATTCCCCAATTGCCTTTTGCCACTGTTCTTTTCACCATACCTGCACCTTTGCAGTTACCCCAGCGTCTGAGGCAACGAGATAGAGGTTTAAGTCATCCACGTCTGTCGGTGATTGCCACCAGATGGCACCTGGGCTGGTCATGCGGATATGCGCGGCGATGGGAGTGCGCCCCAGCAGATGCGGCACGGTGAAATTGCCGGGCGCTCCCGGCGCCGCCGAAACTTTGCCGAAAATTGTCGTTGCCTGGGTAACGCTTGTAACTTGTGTTGCGCTGGAGACAACAACCCCGATAAAGGCGTCGCCCGCGTCGAGTGCGGCAAGAGCATTTCGGTAATAGAAGCTGCTCGGAAAATTCTCCTGCTGATAAAAAAGATAGGATGTGGCACTGGCAGGTGCAGCACCGGGAGCCGGGCTGGAAGGTGCGAAACGCGATCCATTCGCATAAAGCACGCCGGCAGTGAGGCTGGGATAAAGCGAATTGGAGGTTCCGAGCTGGAAACCGCTCACCACGCCGCTCAACCCCAGGTCGCCCACCAGCGTGTCCACCACCGAAGCGAGGTCGCTCATAAACGCCACGTTGGCGTCGAGAAGCGACATGTTTGAATCCATATCGCTTTCATACTGAGTAATTCCGTGCTGCGGTTGAACAAAGCCTTTTCGTGGAAGAACTGTCCTGACAATCGCCATAAATGATCCTCGAAATTCGAAACTAGAAACCGAAGGCCTTTCTTAGAAACTGGAAACTGGTTCTTAATTTCCGGTTTCCGATTTCCAGTTTCAAGCCTCCGGAGTTTCCAGTTTCCGATTTCCAATCTCAATCCCCCGATACCCCGGCGGGCAAGTTCACACTCATGCGCTGGCAGATCGCCATCACCTTTGCCGTACCCTGGTTTTCCGCGCCGCTTGTCGACCAATACGTTTGGATCACAACCTTGCCGTTGGCGTCGTTCACATCGAGTTGATACGGGCACACCGCCAGACTGCCCTGGCCGGGATCACTGTTGGCCAGCGCCGGGGGCGTGGCTTGGCCGGGAACGTAACCCGCAGCGGGCGAGCGCGAGGAGTAGAGAATGGGAATGAACAGGCATTCCGGATAGCTGTAAGCATAGCCGTCCACGGGCGAGACGGGCGTTGCAACGGTGTCGCCGGGTCCGTAGAAACCCATGTAAATGATCTCGCAGCGCACCGCGCCAAACTTGGCGTTGTGCGAGATCTTCGCCAGCGCGTAATCGGTCAGTGGCTGTCCTCCGGCGATCGTACTGTCTGCCAGGTCGAAGAATCCGGGAATTTCGGACATCAGCATTTGGGACATTGATTCACCCTGTAGCGCGGGTGTCCTCACCCGCGACTGTAGCGGCGGTCTGCGACCGTCGCCCTGCGACCCATAGCCTTCTTCTGGCGACGGGTCATGCGACGCTCACAGAGCGCCGCTACATCAAAAAATCGTACTCAACGGCGTCGTCACCACGCCGTCTCCTCCGGGCGTAGCGGTGATAAAGAAATAAGTTTCCTGTTCCGCCTGGGTCGCTTCCGAATAAGGCGGAATGTCGTCCGCCTGCGGCGCAATTTCATAGGGCGTGGTGGTGCTGGCCCGGCGCATA
>JASHSC010000317.1 GCA_030036915.1 Terriglobia bacterium | reverse complement strand
TCACCTATAACTACTCTTCACAGCCCGTCCGTGGACTTGCGTGGCCGAACAACCAGACGCGCAGGCAGGGTTGGACCTCATTCTCGGACTTCTATTACGCCCTGTCATCCCAACACGTGGCCAGCGTGGACGTAAAGCTCTTCCCCGACCGCCGCCAGTACGACGATATTGATAGCTTGATTCCACAAACCGCCTCCGCCGACTACGCTCAGAGCGGATTTTCCATAGGCTTGCACGACCACTACCTTTTCCACGACGGTGGTATTCTCACCACGCTCGCGCAATTCACGGATTTTGACAGTTACACGCACGGCCAGGGACCGGCGGATTTGCAAATCACTCCGACAGGATGGGAAGGCAATTTCTTCAACGCCTGGACGCGCAGCAGCAACCAACAAGAGGTGCAGGAAAGCTATCTGTTCCCGCGCAAGCACTGGCACGGCGCGCACGATTTCAAGGTTGGCGGCGATGCTGTCCACCGCGCGTATCAGGGCACCAGCATCGATCATCCTGTACAACTCCTGCGGGCGGACAGCTCACTCGCTGAGGAGATCGACTTCAGCTCCGCCGGTCACCTGGCCACCGCCGATACCGAGCTCGCAGCGTTCATTGAAGACCACTGGATTTTCAACCATTACGTTTCGATTGACGCGGGGATGCGCATTTCCGGGCAGACGCTCGGCGAACGTTCAGCCCTGTCTCCGCGCGGGGGGGCGACGTTCTCACCCGACAGGAAGGGCAGGACAATCTTTCGCGGCGGCGTCGGTGTATTTTACGACCGCCTGCCGCTTCTTGCCGGCGATTACAATCAGAATCCCGACAGGCAGGTTACGCTCTTTGACACCAGCGGCGTGGCCCTCGGTCCGCCCACGGTTTACGTTCCCTATTACGAGGAATTCGCTGACGATGGCAAGGAGATCGTCCCCTCAGGCACGCGACTCGGCAGCACACCCTACAACATTACCTGGAACACGGAATTCGACCAGGAAATCCGCCCTGATCTTGTCGCGCGCGTCAGCTTTCTGGCCAGCAAAACTGACAACGAGTTCACGGTAAATCCCGAAACCCTCTCGTCCACCACCGGTTACCTGCTGCTCACCAATCTTGGCCAATCACGCTATCACGAATTTGAGGCCACCGTGCGGGCGCACCCTAATGATAAGGTGGATTTCAACATCTCTTACGTCAATAGCCAGGCTCGCGGCGACTTGAACACCATGGCTTGGGTTTACATCCCCTACGAGCAGCCGGTCATCGAGCCGGATCTGTTCGGCACGCTTCCCACCAACGTGCCGGACCGCGTAGTGACCTGGGGGCGCTTCAAGCTTCCGCGAAAATTCATTGTCAGCCCGCTGCTCGATTGGCACTCGGGCTTTCCGTTTTCGATCTTCGACGACTTGCAGAACTACGTCGGCCCGCCCAACAGCCGCCGCTTCCCCACCTTCCTTTCGCTCGACCTGAAGGCCTCCGAGGATTTTTCCATTCCCTTCATTCCCTGGGTGCGGAAGCACATGCTGCGTGGCTCGATTGAGGTCTTCAACCTGACCGACCACGGCAACTTCCGCGATGTCTATAACACCGTCACTTCACCCTACTTCGGCAACTATGCCGGCTTTCTGCATCGCTTCTACGACCTGTCGCTCGATGTGGTGTACTGATGTGCGCTCCACATTGTGCTTGTGACGTTGTCTGAACGTGTGCTATTCATGCTCTTTGGGGGCTTGCGAGCCAAATGGCCGGCGATTGCAAATCAGATCTGGTGAAGATCTACCATTCGTTGGGCCGCAAGAAGCGCCTGGGGACGGTAATCTTCTTCGTCACTTCGCTTTGCAACGCCAAGTGCCGGACGTGCTTCTACTGGCAGGAGCTCAACCAGCGCGGTGATTTGAGCTGGGACGAAATCCGCAAGCTCTCGTTCAGCATGCCACGCTTTACCGACCTGTGGCTTTCCGGCGGCGAGCCCCTGCTGCGGCGCGAACTGACCGAAATCATTCACCTTTTCCACACGAATAATGGCGTGCGGTGGGTCAATCTGCCCATCAACGGCCTGCTGCCCGAGCGCACCGGCGAATGGGTGGCGCGTATCTGCGAGGAAAATCCCGAACTCCAGCTTGACGTCAACGTGGCACTCGACGGCCTGGGCGAAATGCAGGACTCCATTCGCGCCGTGCCCAGAAATTTTGAGAAGACCATCGAGACGCTCGAAGCGCTTCAGCCCTGCCGGCAGAAATATCCGCGCCTGCGCGTCAATATCAACACGGTGATCTGCGCGGAGAATTTCGACCAGGTGATGGCGATTGCGGATTACGTGAAGGCGCACTGCGCCGTGGACGGCCACTACTTTAACATTATCCGCGGCTCAGCCAAGGACGCTTCACTCAAGCAAGTCCCGACGCATCGCCTGGCCGCGCTCTATAAAGAATTGCAATCCGTCTACAACTACTATGCCGAAAATGTCCTGCGCCGCCACAGCGGCCTGGCCCGCAAAGTCGCGCAGGTCTATTATCAGGGCACGCTCGCACTGCACAACAAAATCCAGCTTGAGAATGCCGTTGAGCCGAATCCCTGGCCCATGCCCTGCACCGCCGGGGAGACATCCATCGTCATCGACTTCAACGGTGACGTCCGCTCATGCGAACTGCGCGGGAAGCTTGCCAACTTGCGTGACTATGATTGCGATTTCGCAAAGTTCTGGGAAACCCAGCAGCGCCAGGAAGAACTCGGTGCCATCGTGCAAGACCAGTGCTGGTGCACGCATGTCTGCTTCATTCACGACAGCCTGCGCCACTCACCCAAGGTGCTGCTCTACGATATTCCGCTCACTTATCTCGAGTCGAAGTTCACGGCGTCTTCCAAGACCTACGCCGGATAATTTGCCGGCGAAGAGATCCCACCACAGAGGGCACAGCGCGGCGAGCGCGCAGCTCGATAGCTGTAGCGCGGCTGTCCCCAGCCGCGACGCGGGTGGAGACACCCGCGCTACAACTCGGTCTCGTAGGTTTTGGCGAGCGGGTCTTTGCGCTGGGCGACGGAGTATCCCCAGCGGTCCGTCGCTTCCTTGTAGACGTGCGTCTTGCGCAGCGCGATGAATTCCTCCGCGGTTTTCATCACTTCGTTGGGACGCAGTTGGCTGCGCACCAGGAAATCCGGTTCGGGCGGATAACAGGCAAGCGGCACGCCCACGACCGGTGAGCTCAACGCCTCATTCGGAAGGCGGGTGATGTCGGCGTTGGTGGGCAGCGCGGCGCTCTGGTAGCGCAGGTCCATGCTCCAGCGCACCACGTCCGTTTTGTTCTCAAAGCTCGCGTGCGGCGTGCGATTGGTCATGATCAGGACGCCGCCCTTCGGAACCGGCGCCACTAGGGGCTTTCGCGCCCCGAATTGGTCAACAGGAATCTCGAGATAATGCGCCATATTATCGGGATGGTGGAAGAACAGCGCTCCCTTGTGCGCGCGCGGCATCACCCACATGCAGCCCCGCTCTTCGGTCGCGTCCACGAGCGGAACCCAGACAGTCAGGATCAGGCTCATGTCGCAGTAAGCTTCGAGGTACGCGGAATCCTGATGCCACGGCACCGGGCTCCAGGCGTGGCTCGGCACTTTCGGGCGCAGGCGATACACGGCAGAGGCAATAATTTCCGGCCCACAGAATTGCTCCGCCACGTCCAGCAGCTTTGAGTTGGTCATCAGGCCGAAGAAACTGGGAAGCGCGACTTTGTTGTCCCACATCGACTTCGAAATCGCCTGATTCTCCCGGTCCACGTGCGCCAGGCGATGCTCGAAATCGTATTCCGAGTAGGTGCGCGAGAGCGTTCCCGCCGCGACCGCTTCCCGGCAGCGACGGTCCAGGTCTGCGCTGATTTCATCGATGACCGGCTGGAGTTCTTCGTCCCTGAAAAGGCGCTCGATAATCAGGTAGCCTTCTTCACCGAAGTGGCGGGTTTGCCGTTCATCGAGGCGGAATTGAAGCTGCGTCGCTGGCATCCAAAAACTCTTTCTGACCTCTTGCTCTCTCTTTTGTTCTAAACCCTTGAACGCTTGCTGTCAATGTGGGGTTCCTGTAGAACGTTTCGCGCTGCAATCCTAAGGCAGCGCCTTCTTCAGCGCCGCGCGGGCCACGGCGATTTGCGGCAGCTTGGCCGTGGAATTCTCGAAGTGCGAGAGGAACTCCCGATACTCGTTCACGGCCTGGTCGCGTTTGCCGGTGGCGTCGTAAATCTGGCCAAGGTAGAAGTGCGCGAGGGCAGCGCGAAGGGGCGAGTGGCCGCGCACGACACCGAAGCTTGCCATCACTCTCTCTCCCGGGATCGTGTTGTGAAAATCCTGCTCCGCATGCGCATAGTCCTTAGTCTCGAAGTAGGCCCATCCACGCACGTAAAGGAGATTCACGTCATAGGTGCTGGGCAGGCGTCCTGCCGCGGCCAAAACCGCCTGCGGATCGTTATGGGCAAAGGCGACGTCCATGGCGTCAAAGTTTTGATGATTCTCCACTCCTTTCGCGCCAAGCTCGGGGCGGGCGGCAATATACTTTTGCTCACTCTGCTCGGCGCCAGGGGCATCTCCTTGTACTGATTGCAGAAGCTCCACAACCGCATCTTCATATCCCGAGATCTTCTGCTGCCGGGCAAACGCCAGATCGGAAGCGTATCCTTCCCCTGTCAGGAAAGAGACCAGCGCCAGCGACCGTAGTGCACCCCGGGCTCCTAGCTTTTGCCCGGCCGCAGTCAACGCCTGCACCGCCTGCCGAAGGCTGGCTCGAGCTCCGTCCAAGTCCCCGCGCGTATCCCAGGGATTCGGGTCGTTGGGGCGGATGGCCATATATTGATCATCAGCCTGCAGGGCCGCGGGAAGGTTTCCTGCGGCCGCCTCCGAATAGACCAGCACATTAATGAGCTCTTCATTCTTGGGATCCAGCTGCAAGCCGTCCTTCAGTGCGGATGCTGCCGGAGGCTTCAACCTATCGACGCCTGTCTGCGCAAGTACAGGCTCGGAAGGACAAAGCAAAAGAAGGACGAGGCATCCCCAAGCGGATTCAATGAAACACTGGGTACCCGAAGATCGCCTGTGCATATGGACAAACCTCCGGTCGAATGCCCGTGTTCATTGTAATGTCTTTTCCGTAACAAGGGATGCCATCTTTTTTCTTGGCATTCAACGGCGCTACCATCAAAACGTCCAGCGAATTGAGTAGGCGCATGTCGTCGGTTTCGATCAGAGAATTCACCATGCGGAGCAATCGCGATTGGCGCGGGCCTGTCCTTTTCTCGGCTCTTTTCCGGCCCGATTTGTCGAGCTTCACGGGCTGATTTGCGGATACAATCGACGAGATGCGACGTGAGGGAGTGCTCGGGTTTTTCTGTGGCAAAGGGGTCTTATCCGTCGTGGCATGGGCATCCTGCCCATCCAGCACACGGCCAGGATGGCCGTGCCACGATGCTCTGCAATCTTGAACGGGAGAATTCTGCATGAAGGTTCTGGTGACAGGCGGAGCCGGCTACATCGGCAGTCACACCGCGAAGGCGTTGGCGGCGGCTGGACACGAACCTTTGGTGCTGGACAATTTCTCTTCCGGGCACCGCTGGGCGGTGAAGTGGGGCAGGCTTCTGGAATGGGACCTTGCGGCTCCGCAGATGCTCCCGCAATTCCTGGAAAAAGAGCGTGTGGAAGCGGTTCTGCATTTTGCCGCAAGCCTGCTGGTGGGCGAGTCGGTGCGCAATCCGCGAAAATATTATTGGAACAACATCGTCAATACCCTGAACTTGCTGGACGCCATGCAGGCGGCCGACGTGACGCGCATTGTTTTCTCCTCTTCGGCGGCGGTTTATGGCGACCCGAGGCAGGTTCCGATTCCGGAGAGCCACTCCAAGGAACCAGTCAACCCCTATGGTGAAACCAAGCTGGCGATGGAGCGCGCCCTGCAATGGTACGGAAACGCCTACGGCATCAAATGGGTCGCATTGCGATATTTCAATGCGGCCGGCACTGACCCGGACGGTGAGCTGGGCGAGTGCCACGACCCGGAAACGCACCTGATTCCACTCGTGGTGCAGGCTGCTCTCGGCAAGCGGCCCCCCGTGGAAATTTTCGGCACGGACTACGCTACACCTGACGGTTCGGCCATTCGCGATTACATTCACGTGACGGATCTAGCGGATGCCCACGTGCGCGCGCTCGAATACCTGGTGCAAGGCAGAGAATCCCGTGCCCTGAATCTGGGAACCGGCCAGGGTCATTCCGTTCGCGAAGTCATCAACGTGGCGGCCAAGCTTTCTTCCCGAGGCGTGCCCTTCCGCGAGGGGCCCCGCCGTGCCGGCGATCCGCCGATTCTCGTCGCGGATGCAAGCCTGGCCGGAAGAACTCTGGGCTGGAAGCCCGAGTGCTCCGACCTTGAAACCATTATCCGCAGTGCTTGGAGTTGGCACGCAAGAGCCCGCAAGTCTTAGAATTTGAGGTGCCGCCTCAGAAATAGAAACGGTCCTCCTTAGCCCGCTCCCAAAGGAACAAGAAACCCAGGCCACTATCACTTTCAGGATGTAAGATTTACGTTTTCTGGGCCCAAGCCCAAGGCGGGTCAAGTACCGCAACTTATCTTTATGTCGCGTGTTTTCAGGTGGATGCTCGGGAGAAGGAGAATTCGGCCCGGCAATTGCGACGTGGTTTGATGGATTTGGGCCCTGTAGTTGGGCCACTGGGTTATGGGTTAAAGGTGGCTGCCGGTACAGGAATGCGTCTGGGCTGGAGAAACGATAACGGTTTCAAGAAGAAAGGATGGATCCAACCGAGGGGTAAGTTCAACTCAAATCATAGTAAGAGGAAAAGTCATGAAAAAACATAATTTCATGTCATCTGGCGCAAAGAGAGAACGGCATTTGACAGGAAAATTGATCCCGGGGGCAATAATGCTCGGGCTGGTCGCTGTGGCGCTCTTAGGTGTGCCCGCGCCGTCCCGGGCGGCGTCGATCGCGGTCGGAATTTTCGTTGGCGTAGCCCCCCCGCCGATTCCGGTATACGCACAGCCGGTCTGCCCGGGTCCAGGGCATCTCTGGACGCCCGGGTATTGGAACTACGACCCCGTTCGCGGCTACTTTTGGGTTCCCGGCGTATGGGTGATACCCCCGGCAGCCGGCTTGTTGTGGACGCCCGGCTACTGGGGTTGGAGTGGAGCCGCCTTCGTCTTTCACGCGGGCTATTGGGGACCGCATGTGGGTTTCTACGGTGGAATTAATTACGGCTTCGGCTACCCCGGCGTGGGATTCGTAGGCGGCGAGTGGCGGGGCGGCGCATTCTTCTACAACCGCGCAGTCTTTAACCTTGGGCCGGGACACTTCGGAAACGTCTATTATCACGCCGTGCCCATGAATCGCGTGGCCAGCCGGGTGAGTTATACCGGCGGGCGGGGCGGCATCGTGGCTCGTCCCACAGCGGGTGAGCTTGCCGCCGAGCGCGACCATCACATTGAAGCCACGGCCATGCAGCGAAACCACGAAATGGCCGCGCACAATAGCCATGCACAATACGCTTCCGCAAATCATGGCCGGCCGGGAGCAATGGCCGGCAACAGACCTGGGAGTTCTCACAGTACCAGCGCTAGGGATTTTCACAGTAACAGCCCAGGTTCCTCCCATCCGGCAAACCGTGGGAGCCGTTCGGGCGGAGAGAATTCCGAGCGAAGTCATACCACTGCGTCACACGCCGCTTCATCAAACCACCCAAGTGCATCAAAATCCTCACATTCCGGAGGCGACACGCACAAGGGTGGTAAGGGTGGCCGCTAAAGATAATTCAATTCCTTCCCCAGCGCGCGAAGCTGGGCCTCATTGATGTAAAGCTCGGCCTGCGTCGCATCATAACCTTGCTCGAGGGTGCGACGCAGGTGAAGTGCGGCGATTTCGGCGAGCTTCTGGTCGCTGAGATACTTCTTTTCCTTCTCCCGCAATACGGTGAGCGCGGGGCAGGAAATTGACACGGTGGCGGTATGGCCGTTGACCCGAAACACGCAATCGATGGTGTCGCTGTGCCGGGTGGCGATGGCGGGGTATAAGTGAACGAACCGCACCTTGGCGGGTCCCGCCAATGCCAGGGAACTGACTTCAAAGGGCGCGATAATATAGCTCATAATGTGATATACCTGTCTGAGAGAGATCCCGTGAAGACCGCGCACAGGCTCCCCAGTGTGGAAGATGCCTTACCATCTGAGGATAACTCTTCCCGCTCAGGGATTCTGCCCCAAGCGGGCGGAAAAAAATTATTTGAGCAGCCTCAAAAAGAAAAAAATTGTGCAACCTTCAAAGCAGTGGGCACGTCTAATCTAGTAACTCTATTCTATTGACTACCTGGGGAAGTGGGTAGTCCGGGGCTCTCCGAATTATCCACTTCCTCCTTCCTTTTTCAATCATTTTTTTGATCGGAAAATGGGAATGGCGAGCGTTGAGGGTTGACGCTCGTCCAAAATGCGCCTCGGGTTGAACCCAAGCCCGATTGGGGCCCCCTAACCCCCTTTTCGCCAGGGCGAGTTTGAAGGGAAAGGCCCACGCTCGCGGGTGGTGCTCGAAAGCCCTGGCTGCCACGCACTACAAATCGTTTTGCACCGGAAGGGCAGAAGCTATATACTGCCCTTCCGCGCGTTTGGCCTGATTCCCACAAAGGTCGAGACCTGTATCGCGTCCGGTGAGACCGGTTGGATCACTCAGACCGCTGGGGGAAAGATCAGCCATGGACCTGATCAAGGAAATTGACGAGTTGACCGGTGAACTCTCCACCGCCCCCGAACCCCAGGGTCTGATGGAGGGCATCGTCACGCGACTGGTAAACCGTTGTGCCATGTCTGCTGCGGGCATCTGGCGGCTAAATGGCCAATCGGATCTCTCGCTCGCCGCTTCCGCCGGTGGGCCGGCATTCCCCTCCTCTCTCCGTGAGATTCCCGTTGACCATTCGTTCCTGGGAAAGGCTGCGCAAACTCAGTCGCCGCAGATTCTTGACGGCCCGGCGAAGGAAGGTGACGAATTAAGTCACTGGGCGGAGCAGCACCATCTGCGCTTCCTGAGCGCTTACCCACTCGGGAATGGGACAGAGGCTTCCGGCGTGCTATTGGTGAGCGCCACAAAGCCGCCCGATGAGGCGAGGCTCTCGCTCATCCGCCTGCACGCGCGCCTGGCCGCCATAGCTCTGCATGATGCGGATATCATTACCGGCCTGCGCCACAACCTGGAGCGCCTCCACCTTATGGTTGAGGCGAGCAAGATGTTCAACTCCACCCTGGACCTTTCCGAACTCCTCGCAAAAGTTTTGGATGTGGCCAAGACGCTGACCAAAGCTGAGCGCGGCACGCTTTTCCTCGTTGATGAAAAATCCGATGAAATCTGGTCTCTGATCGCACAGGGGATGGAGAAGCAGGAAATCCGCCTTCCGCGCGGGCGCGGCATTGCGGGTCACGTCGCCCTGACGGGTGAGATTGTCAACATTCCAGACGCCTACGCCGACCATCGCTTCGACCCCGAAGTCGACAAGCGCACGGGATTCCGCACGCGCAACATGCTGACGCTGCCTATTCGCAACACTGCCGCGCGCATTGTCGCAACGCTGCAACTGCTCAATAAGGCCACGGGCAGCTTCACCGATGAGGATACGGACGTGCTGCTGACGCTCTCCGGCCAAATGGCCATGAGCCTTGAGAACGCGCAGCTTCACCACGACTTGCTGGAGAAAGAGCGCCTGGAACGTGAAATGGCGCTCGCCCGGGGAATCCAGCACAGCCTGCTGCCCGAGACGACGCCCGTGATTCCCGGCTTCGACATCGCGGTGATGAACGAACCGTGCTTTGAAGTGGGCGGCGACTACTACGACTTCCTCAGCCTCGGGCCGAATACGCTGCTGGTGGTCGTCGCTGACGTGGAAGGCAAGGGCATCAGCTCCGCCATGGTGATGTCAAACCTCCAGGCCACGTTGCGCGCCCTGGTGCTGCACCTCCACTCGCTCAATGACATCGCCGAATCCGTCAATAAGATGATTTTGCACGACACTCGCGGCGAAAAATACATGACCATGTTCATGGGGCTCATCGATACGCGCCGCAGGGCCATCCATTACATTAATTGCGGCCACGTTCCGCCCGTCATTTTCCGGCCCGGAGCCGAATCCATCCAGCTTGTCGAGGGTGGAATGGTGATTGGTCTATTCGAAAATATTCAGTTCGACCGCGGGCACGTGAAATTCCAGCCCGGAGATATTCTCCTGCTCTGCACCGACGGCATTACGGAGGCCATGGATGTGCAAAGCGAAGAGTTTGGAATGGACCGCGTAGTGAAAAGCGTGAATGCAGCGCAGGAAGACAAGGCGCGCGAAATCGTCCTGAAGATTTGCGACGACGTGAACAAGTTTTCCAAGGGCGGCACTCATATGGATGATAAGGTCATGCTGGCCATTAAGATTGTCAACGAGCAGTGAGCGAAAAACTGGAGTCAACGGTCAAGATGAACATCCATCACCCTCAGTTAAAGTCAATTTCACCGGCTTCCCTTCACCAAACTTCCTCGTAAACCAATCCTCCATATCTGCACGAAGTGCGTTTGTATCCACTCTAAAGCTCACTTCGAGTGCACCGTCCCCTATGGGCAGCGTCTCATCAAAAGCCTCGCGGCCCGTAAAGCTCCTCATGCAATAGTTGTCTAACCATGCCACGGGGCAAAGCCGAAGCTCCTCCGAACCCGCAACGTCCACCCGAATCTTGCGAGCAAACACTCCCCCTCCATTAATTCGCGCCAAGACCCAGCGGCTACCTTTAATCCTTTATAATTCAGAATTCATACTTCATAATTCATCCTTCATATCCCATCGTCGTCATGAGCGCCAGCGCCGGTTGCGACGTATCCAACCGAGTATGCTGCACCACCACCTTGACGTTGCTTTCAATGACCAACGCCATAGGCTTGGCGAGAGGAATCGTCTCGCCATGCTTGTTCTTCAGGCCCTTCAGCGGAACATGGTAGGTGCGCTGCGCCGGGCATTCGGCCTCCAGACCCGTCAGCGGCTCACGATCTTCAAAGTAGACCGTGAACTTCAGCTTGGCGGGCTGGCGGCTTACGTTTAAGACGCATGCCGACTCGTGGCTGACCAAATCCCCCGTGCTGCGGTCGGGCAGATAACTATCGGCAATCAACCACAATTTTGAACCAATTGAATTTTTCCCCATTTGTGCCTCCTCTGGAAAGTAGAGCCGCTCCCGCCAGTACGGGATGGCACGAGCCATGCTTGTGACCCGGGCGCTGTTGCCGGTCCCGCCTCGGCCCGACCAGCGCTACGGACTGGGCCGAAAACTCTGCACCAACTTTGGCCAATTGATTTTTTCCTTCGGGCCGATCACGCGCCCGCCCGGGCGCGGCTCGCACAGTTTCCCCCCGGCCATGAAAACCAGGCGATAAAGTTCCGCGAATGGGAAATCCGGTGCCACGCCTCCTTGGCCACCCACCACCTCCGCGCCAAGGCGAACGTTCTCAATCAAGCGGCCGGAATGGCGCAGGTGATAGGGATTCCGCCGAATCTCGCCGCCGTGCTCGGCGGTGGCCATGACCAGTGTCGCTTCATCGTGCGGTGAAATTCCCACCATCAGATTCGGCCGCGAATTCTCATGCCAGAATTCCGTCTCAATGACTGTGATGGGACCGCGGCCCGTACGCTGCTGATAATCGCCCAGCGCCTCAACAACCAAGTGGTGCGTCCCGATGTGGGTGGTGTTGAAGTCCTCGGCGTGCGGAGCGAAAACCACGTCAGGACTATCCTGCTCGAAGATGGCACTGAGCGTGCGGATCTTGGCGATCCACTCGTCGGGATGATTCTGCCGGTTCAGAAGATTAACCTGGTCAAAACCCTCGGGAGAATTGGCGACAATCAGTTTAAATCCCAGTACGGCGCAAGCCGATTTCAACTCGCGCAGCCGCCGCGGACGCTGGCTGAGGTTGCTCCCCAGCGTGATCGCGCAATCGGTGATGCGCGCGCCGCATTCCTGCCGCAGGCGCAGCGCCAGCGCGCCAATCAGCGCTTCGTCATCTGGATGCGGGGCGCAAATCACCACATTGATGGATGGGTCATTGCGGGGCCTCAGCGCCGGAGCTACGAGTGGCTTCGCAGAAGGTCCAATAGGAATTCTTTTCCCATTCTCCATCGCTTTAATATTGGCCTGAACGAATTTCAGCCAGCGCCGATGCCGGGTTTTCCAAGCCGCGGATAAATCTTTGTGCACTCCGTCCCTCGCTTCGAGCCAACGTCGAAGAATCGCTATCCTACGATACTCTGGCAAGTTTCCAAAAGGTCAAAAAACAAAGCCTCACCACAGAGTGCACAGAGAGACGCAGAGACGCCTATCTCTGTGGACCTCTGTGCACTCTGTGGTGAATCTTTCTTTACCTCCAACGCATGTGTAAAATGGTTGCGAAAATTCGCAGGATGATGAGACGAGGAGCAGCAATGAAAAATCAATTACCACGCCGGAGCTTCTTACAGACCGCGGGATTCGCCGCGGCAGGGACTCTGGCGGGCACTGCGAGCGCGGGCGCACACCCCGTGGAATGGAACAACAAGCGCCCGCGATTACTCACCGGCTGTTGCGCCTACTCCTATCGCGCCTATTTGCCTCCGCTGGGCAAGATGACGATGGAGGATTTCATTCTCAAGGCCATCGACCTCGGCATTGATGGGGTCGATATCACCACCTACTACCTGGATTCCACCGAGCCCGGTTACCTTCACCACTTGCGGCACCTCGCCTTCAAGCATGGCATTCCCTTTTCCGGCACGGCCATTCGCACGGAAATGTGCCAGCCAGATCCCGCCAGGCGCGCCGAACAATTTGAGGGCATCAAAAAATGGGTGGATGCCACCGAATCGCTGGGTG
This sequence comes from Terriglobia bacterium, assembly GCA_030036915.1. GTDB lineage: Bacteria > Acidobacteriota > Terriglobia > UBA7540 > UBA7540 > Bog-366. Next base: position 13,421 of record JASHSC010000317.1, on the reverse strand, counting down.
CATCCCACATGCGCGTTTTCGGCGGCAACATTCCGCAAGGCGCCACGGACGAGCAGGCCGTCGGCTGGACGGCTGATACCATGAGGCAGGCTTGCGACTATTCGGCGACGAAGGGCATCACGCTCGGCATCGAAAGTCACGGCGGCATTACCGCGCGCGCTTCCAACATTCTCGCCATCCTCAAGCGTGTCGACAGCCCCTATGCCGGCTGCAATCTCGACATCAGCCACTTTGACGGCGACCCCTACCCGCAAATCGAGGCGCTGGTTCCCTACGCCACGCACACCCACATCAAATCAATGACCGGCGGCAAGAATCCCCAGGAGCTCGACTTGGAGCGCATCTGGAAAATGTTCGCGAGTGGCGGCTATCAGGGATTCATGTCCGTCGAGTATGAAGGCAGCGAAGACCCCATGACCGGCATCCCCAAGATCATTGATCAGGTGAAAAATCTTTGCAGGAAGTATTCAACCGTCTGAAAGGCATGTTTATTGCGCATTTTGCGGCTCGCAAGCTTCTTCCAACCATAGACTTCCAATTGGCAACCTCCCCGCTTTTTCCCCGAATCGAAGTAAAGGTGGTAAGGAGGTGCGGCATGTTCAAGAAATTACGATGGCCATTCGTGGTTCTGATGGCAGCACTGACGGCCGTGCCCGTCACAGTTCTTGCCGAGCAGGGCCAACACCTTGTCGACATTCAAGTCCAAACTGAGTTTCACCACCATCACCACCGCCACTGCCGATGGGAGCATTGGCATCATCGCTGTTGGTAAAGAATAGCCAAAGTGGAACAAAATCCCGGGTTAGCGGGCCGCGGACAGGAGGGACCGCGGCCCTGCATCATGTGGAATGGAGTGGTTGACCCGCCGGGGGCAGGCGGCCATCGATAGAACCGGGTGTCCTACGGTTCAAACTCGGCCACGCTGTCAGGCGGCATTTGAAATGACTCGGATTTCAGAATAGTGCGCTTGAAGGTTTGCGGCTGATCGCCCGTCTGATACAAGATTCCGATCGCGTTCGGATGCGTGGCAAGGTAGCGGCGCGACTTTACGGCGCCGCCGACGAAGAAGATCTTGGTAAGCGCCTCCGTCTCAATTCCCGTGGGCACGGCCGCAACAGTCGAAAGCATCCCCTGCACCGGCCAGCCTGTGTGCGGGTCCATGATGTGGCAATAAATCTTTCCGTCAATCTCAAAAAACTTTTCGTAATTTCCGGAGGTTGAGAGCGCGAAGTTCCGAAGGCGCAAAACGTCAGCCGCCTTGTCCTCGCGGAAGGGATCACGCACGGTGATTTTCCACCCGCGCTCGCCGGGCGGAGAGCCCAGCGCATAAATGCTGCTTCCGCCGCTTGAAACCAGCGCCGCTGTGACGCCACTCGAGCGCAAAATCTCGACGGCCTGATCCACGGCGTAGCCCTTGCCGATTCCCCCCAGGTCAAGCTCCACGCCGGGCTCATCAAATCGAATCGTGCGGCGCGCGGCGTCAAGATGCACGTGTTGGTAGCCAATCGTGTTTTCGACTTTTGCAATCTCGGATACACCAGGCAGGCGCCCCTGCCCGCGGAAAAATCCCCACAGCTTCATGAGCGGACCAACGGTGATGTCAAAATCTCCGCCCGATTCGGCGCTTGCCTTCAGCGAATACTGAATCAGCTCTAAGAGATTCGGCGATACAATCACTTCACGCTGCGCAGCCTCGCGATTGATTACAGAAAGCTCGCTGTCGGGCTTATAGTTGCTCATCTGCGCGTCCAGCCGGTCGATCTCATCGAAAACTTCCCCGACGACCTCGGAGAGAAATGTCTGGTCGCGGCCATAAGCTACCACTGTGTAGATCGTTCCCATGGCCTGGTGCGATGCTTCGTAGCGGACGGGAGGGCCGTCGGCCCGGGATAAGGGATAAGGGGAAGCGGCAGGCGCCGCGCTGGTCAAGAGGGTGAAAAAAATCAAGGGGAGCAATAGCCTTAACGCGGGTGCGAGTTTTGCGGGCGGGACCAAAGGCGTAATGGTACGTCGTTCGTAAAGGAGCGAAGGCTGAAGTATGAAAGCTGAAGGATGAAGTTCAGCGTGCGGCCCCCATTCATCCTTCATACTTCGCCTTTTGTCTCTTACCATTTACATCTCAGATCTTCTTTGAATCCGGTTCTTTCCCCGGCCAAAAGACGGGCTGCCCTGTATCAATCGACCGGTTCCCATAAATAACGCCCTGCGCGTCCAACATTCCCAATTCAAACGGCGCGATGACGGGTTTGGCCTCGCGCACGCTCAGTAGGAAATTGCGCAGCTCTCTCCAATACGGGTCATGCTGCTCTTCGTAATCGTAGATTCCCATGGAGGCAAGCCAGTGTTTGGCGTAAGTCACCTCGCGGTCCATGAATCCGAGCCGGCCGGCCGCAACGGGGTCGGGAAAAACGGGAATGCCCTGCTGCGGCGCAGTGTCGGTTACGGTCGCGCCCGCCCACCAGTTCTCCCGGCCATTCCCCGTGGACACTTTGTGCGCGTCTTCACGGTAGTACATGCAATTCTGGAGCGCACTGATAATGAGTGTCCCACGATCACCCATGATCTGTTCGCTGAAATCGAGATGAGCGTTGCAGAGAATCGAACTCCATACCAGTTTCCTGCCGCCGGGATATTCATAGATCGCCTCGACGTTGTCGCAAGTCTCGCGGCCATCCTTCCAGTAGTCGATTCCGCCCGTCGCAAAGACGGAGACGGGCTCAGAATCAAAAGCCCAGTTGGCCACGTCGATTTGGTGGGAGGCGAGCTCCGCCAGCAGGCCGCCGGAATACTCCTTGTACATACGCCAGTTGATCAACCGCTCGAATTTCGGGTCAGGCACGGGCCGGCGCCAGTCGTTGTTGCGATGCCACTGCGCGCGCACAAACATCACTTTGCCAAGCGCGCCTTTGCGAATCATTTCAATCGCCACCTGATAGAGCACACTCGATCGCCGCTGCAATCCCACTTGCAACACCAGCCGGGGATTAGCCTCCAGGGCCTTGCGGATCATTTCGCCTTCGTCTTCCTTGAAGTACATCGTCTTCTCGACGAACACGTGCTTGCCGGCGTTGAGCGAGTCCACCACCATCTGCGCGTGCAGATTCAAGGGAGTGGCAATGAGCACCGCGTCCATATCCTTCCGCTCGAGCAATTTCCGGTATTCGACGTACGTCTCAGGATTCGACCCGATGGTCTCCATGCCCTTTTTAAGATTGGGAGGATAGATATCGCAGGTGGCGATGCATTGCCCTTCCGGCAGGGTGGCGAGAAACTTAAGGAGCGTGCAGCCTTCCGTGCCCGTGCCGATGAATCCGTAGCGCACGGCAGTGCCGGAACTTTCCGCGCTGAGAATCGCCGGCGCGCCCACTCCGGCAAGGGATGAGGCGCCAACAGAAGCCGCGGTTTTCAGAAATTCCCGGCGTGACACATCTTTCTCCCTCTCCATTATAAAAGTTCCTTGCGATATCCTCGCGCCAATAAGGGCACAGAGGAAATTATCATCAGCGCTATTTTACCGCCAAAGGCATGAGGGTTAAGCGGCAAGATTGAACCAGCTCGAATTGACCCAAATTGCCGGGCGCCGACTTACGGGCCCCGCATCTGAGCTATAATTATTGGGGAGGATAATCTGACGTTTTTGAAGTCCATTTTGCGCGTTACTCCTCTGGCTGCGCTGCTGCTGCTCGCCGTCCCTGGGATGTACTCGCAGGCCCCTCCTGCCCCACCCGATGAAGTTGCAGCGCAGGCGGCCAGGTTCACTGCACTTTACAGCGCCATCGAGCAGAACTACGTGGAGCCCGTTGACCCGGATCACGCCATTTTCGACGGCGGCGTACGTGGCATGCTGGCAGCCCTCGATCCGTTCTGCGCGTTCCTCGACCGCGACCAGTTCGAACTGATGCAGGAGCAGGCGCGTGGGGAATCGGTGGGCTTCGGCTCGATTCTCTACGTCTCAGTCGGGAAGATCCTCATCCTCCAGACCGCGCGGGGCTCGCCGTCCTTTCGCGCCGGCCTCGCTCCGGGCGACGAAATTGTTTCCATCAACGGCGTGCGCCTCGACCGGCTGGAGTTCCAGGAGTTGATCGACCTGCTGAAGAGCTCACGCTCCCATCCCGTGCGCCTGGGAGTGATCCATCCCGGACGGCTTGTGCCGGAGGATTTCAACTTGCGCCCTGCCACTGTCGCCTTGCCCACTGTGGACGAATCCTTCTTGTGGTCGCCCGGAATCGCCTACCTGCACATTGCGAGCTTCGAGGAAAAAACCGCGGAGGAAGTGGCCGCGGCGCTCGATCGCATGGACCCGCCGCACTTGAAAGGCATACTGCTTGATCTTCGCGGCAATCACGGCGGCATCGTGGATTCCGCCGCCGCCGTCGCCAGCCTTTTTCTCGAACCCAACGCCATGGTTCTCACCACGCGCGGCCGCTCCATGCCTGAAAAGGATTACCACGCCGCTACCATGCCCCAGCATTACGACCAGCCGATGGTGGTGCTCGTGAATGGTGAAACCGCCAGCGCCGCGGAAGTCCTTGCCGCCGCCCTTCAGGATCACGACCGCGCCGTGATCGCCGGGCAGCCAACCTATGGGAAAGGCGTGATCCAGTCCGTGGTTGAGCTTTCAGAGGAAACCGGACTCGCGCTCACCGCCGGCCAGTACTTCACGCCTAGCGGACGATCCATCCAGCGGCCGCTCGCCGGCACGGCGCTCACTTTTGCATCGCTCTCGCCTTCCGCCGCGACCAAATCCGATACAGGCAAATCATCCTCCGGTGCCGACCCGGCACCAGCCACTGCTAGTTTGTTTCACACGGATGATGGGCGGCGCGTGGGTATGGGAGGCGGCATCACTCCCGATGTCGAAATTCCCGGCCACGTCGATGATCCCTGGCTGGCGTTCGTCAGTGAACGCGGATACATGACGAGTTATGCGGAATCCTACCTCTCCGCTCGTGGGAGGCTGGCGGAACCGTTCGATGTTTCGCCCGAAATGCTCGAAGATTTCAAGCGATCGCTGGAAAGCAATAACGTCCGCGTTCCAGATGAGTTTTGGTCAAGCGATCAGGACACTTTGAAAAGTCGAATCAAGGTGGAACTGGTTAACCTGGTTTACGGATTGGACCGCGGCGCGGAAGTCGCCACCCGCAGTGACGCGCAGACCCAACATGCCGCCGCCTTGTTCCCGCGAGTCGCGCAAATCCTCAGGGGACATTAATCAGTCCGCGCTGCAGCCATTTTGGGATTGCAAAATAATTAACCTGGGGTTATAATAAAAATGCTTGATCAGTTTTTGTGACCGAACACCAGTTTCACAGGAGGCCGCAAAATCAAGTGATTTTGCGGCTTTTGTCGTCTTTGGGGGGACGGTTGCGAGACCGAAACAAGTTAATCTTCAAACAGCAAAGGAACACAGAAACAATATGGAAAGAGAACAAGGCGTCGTGAAGTGGTTCAACAACTCGAAGGGCTATGGATTCATCCAGCGCGCTTCGGGGGATGACGTTTTCGTCCATCACTCCGCCATCGAAATGGAAGGCTATCGATCACTCGCCGAGGGCGAAGCGGTGGAATTCGCCGTCACCAAGGGTCCCAAAGGTCTGCAAGCCGAGAGCGTAAAGAAGCTCTAAGAATCCCTCAACAATCCGCGACTGCCCGCGTCAGGTTCTACCGCAAGCGCGCGGGCAGTTACCTCGAACTCCCCGGGAGGAATATGGAATGCAAATTCAATACGTAGGATTTCAACTGAAAGCGCATGGCCGGGATTATACGTACAAGGTCATCGATAAACAGGCCGAAGACCGCGAGTTCATCTTTACGATTTCGAACCGCGCCTTCGCTGAAAACCAATTGCCGTTTCAGGATGCCGCGGGGTTGTGCTACCAAAAATTGCAGAAGGCTTTGCCCCTCGAAACCGCGGAGAACCCTTTGCCGCGCCGCACCACGTTGTCCAATCAGGATCTTGAAGCCTACCGCGAGTCTCGCCGCCCCGCGCGCAAGCGCTCCTGGTAATTCCGTTCGTGCCGCTCCTCGACTTGAGCGCTGCGTTGAGCGCATTCGCTGAGGGCAATCAGCCTCACTGCACCATATAAAACGGATTGGGTAACTTGAAGGTGCGCTCGGCGCAGCATCCCGCTAGGTCGCTGGCTTGGTCGCCGATGTTCAGGATAATGTGATACCCCTTATCTTCAATCTTCTGGCGCTCCTGAGGTTTAAAGACGCGGGCCGGCGATTTGTCACCGTCAGGCCGCATGATTAACTCGACCCAATCCTTGTAACCCGCTTCGCTCAGGTTCTCCGTGGTCACTTCGCGCTGGGCGTTGGGTCGCCCCGTCAGAAATAAAACGGCGACCCCCTTCGACTTAGCATCGTTGTAAAGCTCAAGCACCGGTGTAATCGCCGGATCGTGGGCAATCGAATACAGCTTGGACTCAACCGAGTACGCGCAGAATCCGCAATCCGCCATGGCCTGCCAATTCGAGAGAGAGGTCTCATCGATATCGAATACCGCCGCTAGCTTTTCCTGCGGCGATGCGTTCTTGGCGCGCACCCGCAGGTAATCGCGGGCGGCGTTGGCCACCTCGCGAATTCCCCACTCGTATTCGCCGGAATCGTGGTACCGCATCAGGCGCGCGACCACAATGGCGTGATTCTCCGGTTCCTGTACCTGGCCGCGAGATTCAATGGGTTCCGTTTGCGCTGGAATCGGGCGCGCGAGGGCAAAGACAAACAGGATTAAACCCAGGATTTTTTTCATGTTTCTCCTCGAATAGGACCAACCTGGTTTGAAAGCTCGTCGTAGCGCGGCAGAAGCAACATCAGTCCGCCGGCCAAAGCGAGCGCGACGGCGAGGAGCGTGAGGAGCGACGTGTACGACCCCGTCGAATCGAATGCCCGTCCCAAAATCACCGGGCCCAGCGCGCCTGCAATGGCATAAAACGTCCAGGTTATGCCGTAAAGCGTCGAGAAGGCGTGCAGGCCGAAGTAGCGCGTCAGCAGATATGGCGTGATGTCCGCCTCACCACCCGCTCCTACTCCGATCAGCCCCGCCGCCACACACGCCGTAAGCAAATGATCCGCACGCGCGAGCATCAGAATCCCACACGCGGTCAGCAGGTAAACAACGGAGGCCACGCGCGCTCCGAAAAACCGGTCAAGCACCCAGCCCACCGCGAACCGTCCGGCAAGACTCGAGCCACCGAGCATAGACACGCTGAATGCCGCGCCGCCGGCAGTCACACCTCGGTCTGTAAGCAAAGCCGAGAGGTGTGTAATCGAGCCATTCATGCTGACCGAGCTTACGAAGAGAACAACGGCAATAATCCAAAAATGAAACGTCCGCACACCCTCCTGCCACTTCATTCCCGTCGCCGGAACAGGCCCCTCCGACGCACTCGCCGGCCCGCGCTCTCGCACATAGCGCGCGGTGAGCGGAAGCCCCACCAGCAATGACAGGCTTCCCAGGACCAAATACGCCGAGCGCCAGCCCGCCCGGCTGATAATCACTTGCGCCAGGATGGGAAGGATCATCGCACCGAGTCCCGCTCCCGCCATCACCATCGCCAGGGCTAGACCCAATCGCTTCCAGAACCAGGTGGAAATGGCGCGCGAATACGCCAGGTGCGCCGCGCCGTTTCCCACTGCTCCCACCAGAATGCAGGTCGCATAAAACTGCCACAAATGCGGCCGAAGCAGAGCCAGCGAGGCGATGCCCAATCCGAAAACCGTCATGCAAGGGAGAATGATTCGTCGCGGGCCGTAGCGGTCAAGCGCCTGCCCGATCGAGGGAGAACAAATCGCCACCATCAGTGCGGCCAAACCGAAGCCGCGCGAGATGGCCTCACGCGTCCAGCCGAACTCCGCGCCCAGCGGCTTCAGAAAAACCCCAAAGGTGTAAACGAACAGTGAGCCGAACCCCACCATCACGCCCAGGCAAGCCGCCACCACCACGCGCCAGCCGTAGTATCCGCGGTCGGATTCCGGAATGCCTGTAGCGGTCTCATTACTTGGGGTTATAACCATGAATGGCGGTTCGCTTGCCGAATTCACGATGCGCTTCCTCCGACATGGGATGGACGCCGCTGGCATCGATCCAGCGGTTGTAAAAATTGAAGAGGGCGCACACCGTGAGCGCGTAGTAAATCGCTTCGTCATTCCAGCCCGCGGCGTACAACGGCTTCATATCCTCCGCAATGATTTCCCACGCGTGGTGGTTCACTTTCGTCACGAAGCGAAGTAAGGCCTTTTCTTTTTCAGCGAGCGCGGACGTCTCAAGATTCTCTATCGCGCCGCGCACCAGTTCCTCACTGCCCAGCAATTCCGCCGCGACCGCGGCGTGATACTTCATTCAAAACAGGCAGTGGTTGCCCGCCGAGGTGAATGCCGCAATCAATTCACGCAAACCCGGGCTGAGCGGGCAATCCCCGCGCATAATCGCCTGCGTAAATGCGCCGAGGTGCGCGGTCGCCTCGGGCAGGAAGGCGAACATGTGCCAGATTTTAGGATATTCCTTGCCCGCATCGCGCATCTGGCGAATCAAGTCGCCTCGCCCGCCCGCCTGGGGATTGTCTTCCACGCCGGGAAGGAACATCGCCTCCGTCTTTTTGTCTTTCTGATCCATCAAATCTCCGTCATGGAAACCGGACTACCCACCACACTCACGCGCCAACCCGCTGCCAAGTACACGTCGAATACCGCTGCCCACAAAATCTTCTTTTCGCTGATCATGAATCTGCCCTTATGGGGTCCAAATTTCGTTCTCGATTATAATTCAAGTTGCCAGGCAGTCCACACTTCCGCTTTCCCTGCCCCGATGAATAGGCGATAATGTCGCAGTCGGGATCAGAGAGGTCGAGTATGGCCACGGCTACCAAAGCTGAACCACTGATCGAAAAGGGAAGGCAACCTTCGTCATTCATGCAGAAGCGCGTCGCCTCCATTGATGCGTTACGCGGTTTCGACATGTTCTGGATCGCCGGCGGCGAAACCATTATCCACGCGATCTACAAGGTGTGGCCCGGCGCGGTCACGCACGGCCTGCGCGTGCAATTCGAACACGTGCCCTGGGCGGGTTTTCATTTCTACGATCTGATTTTTCCGCTTTTTGTATTTGTTGTGGGCGCGGTGCTGCCCTTTTCGCTCACCCGGCGCAAGGAAGAGGGGGCGGATCGCAAACACATTTACCGCCACATCGTCCAGCGCTTCCTGCTTCTCTTCCTCTTCGGGCTTATTTATAACCGCCTGCTGGATTTCGACATTCACAACCTGCGCATTCCCGGCGTTCTGCAAAGGATCGCGATCGCTTACCTCTTTGCGGCGCTGGTGGTGATGTGGTTCGGCATTCGTGGCCAGGCGATTGTGGCGGGCGGTATCCTCATCGCCTACTGGCTGGTGATCAAGCTGGTTCCCTTCCCGGGATTTCCCGCCGGTACGCTTACACCAGAACACAATCTGGCGGGATATCTCGACCACCTGATTATTCCCTTCAAATACTGCTGTTACCCCGGCGGTGATAATGAAGGGCTGCTCTCATCCTTTACTCCCATCTCCACCTGCCTGATGGGGGTGATGGCCGGCCACTGGCTGCGCTCCACTAAGTTTAGCCCCACGCGGAAGGTGCAGGGCCTGGCAGCGGCCGGGGTCGCGAGCCTATTCATCGCGTGGTTGTGGAGCTTCAACTTTCCTATCATCAAAAATGTGTGGACCAGCACGTTCGTGCTCTGGGCGGGCGGTTGGAGCCTGCTGCTCCTCGCGCTGTTCTATTGGATCATCGATGTGAAGGGCTGGCAGCGCTGGTCGTTCTTCTTCAAAGTCATCGGCATGAATGCCATCACCATTTACCTGGTCGACCGGTTCTTCCACTTCAGCATCATTACCGACGTTTTTATCCACGGCCTGCTGCCGCTGTTCGGAACCTACCAACCGCTGGTGTGGAGTTGCAGCGTGGTCTTCACCATGTGGCTGTTCCTGTACTTCCTCTACCGGCAGAAAATCTTCCTGCGGGTTTAACCAAGCTCGTAATCACCTGAATTTAAGTAGCGGACCCGCGGCGGTGACGGCCTGCGCTACGAACTCGCTGGAGAACCGCAGACTGCAACTCCGGCAATCTGGGCTGTTACCAGATGGCAGAAATAAGCGTGCTTAGTCACGTGGGCGATGGGACGATGGAAGGGCGGGGCTTGAGCCCCGCCCTTCCAGGACTCTGAATAATTCCACTTATTAATGTAACTAAACGCTTGGGGCTTCCACCCTCAGGCCACGGCCTCGGCTTCAATTTCCACGAGCATGTCGGGATCGACCAGCCGCGCGACGCCAATCATGCTGGTGGCAGGATGGACCTGGCCGAAGAATTCCACGTGGGCGCGCGCCACCTCCTCCCAGCGGTCGATCTGGGTCACGTAGATGCGCGTGCGGACGACGTGCTCAAGGCCCAGGCCCAGCCGCTGGAGGGCGCTTTCGATGTTACGGATGGCCTGCACGGTTTGGGCGTACATGTCGCCGGGAGCCGTGATCTTTCCGCCCGGCCCGGTGCCGGTGGTTCCGGAAACGTGCACGACGTCGCCCACCTGAACGGCGCGGGCGTAACCCACTTTGGGTTCCCAGGGTGTGCCGGAGAAGGTCTTGTTGCGTTTGATTTTCATTTCTCGACCTCCGAATGCAAGCTGTGGCATGGCCATCCTGGCCATGAACACGGGCCAGAAGCCCGTGCCACGCCACGGGCGATGTCACCGCCTCACCCCTACGACCGTCCCGACCAGGCGGAACCGTCGCTCCAATGTCCAAAATCGGCCGTCGCCCAAGCGGCCTATTTCATTTCAGCGTAGCGCCGGTGGGTTCGGGCGGCAAGAGCCAGGCGGTGCCGGCGCCTCCCCAACGCCTCGCGATAGCGCCGTTTCTCTTCCGGCGTGCGGGTAATGAGCGGTGGAACCTTCTGCGGCCTCCCGGCAGGGTCAAGCGCTACGTAAGTAACGAACGCCGAACTCGTCTGCTGCCTCATTCCAGTCAGGATATCCTCCCGGAAAACTTTCACTTCCGCTTCGAGCGAAGTCCGAAACGCTCGGGTGATGCAGGAATGCAGAACGACTAATTCACCCACCCGAATCGGATAAAGGAAATCGAGGTGGTCCACCGACACGGTGACCACCGGCGAGCGCGCGTGACGGAATGCGGCGATGCCTCCGGCGATATCGATCAGGTGCATCACGCGGCCACCCAGAATATTTCCCAAAGGGTTGGCGTCATTGGGGAGAACGATTTCCACCATTTCGGTGGTGGATTCCGCTACCGTCCTGCCGGCGATTTTGTTTTCTTTCGCCAAGTTTCCATCCAAGAGAATTGTGGCCGGGCATACTATAGCGCGGGTATCCCCACCCGCGACCGGGCCGCGGCTGGGGACAGCCGCGCTACAGGAAGCAGCGTTTGCCTTGCCCGAATCGCCCGCATATACTAAGCGAGCCCTTGGGGCGTTGCAACCGGAAACCCAAATCCGCGCGCCCCGCGGGCATGGACAAGGGAGATGGCTTCTGAAGCGGCGAAAACCCGACGCGAGTTTCTGGAAGAAACCGTGCGCGCCAACCCGGAAAACACTTTTGCGCGCTACGGTCTGGCGATGGAGCTCGTATCGAGCGAGCCCGCAGCCGCTTGGGACCACTTCGAGTACCTGCTCCAGCATCACCCCGAATACCACGCCACGTATTATCAGGCCGGAATGTTCCTGGCGAAACAGGGGCGACCGGAGGACGCGCGTAAGGTGCTGGCGGAGGGAGTCAACGTCGCCGGCCGCCAGGGAAATCCGCACGCCCAGGCAGAACTCCAGGCTGCCTTGGATGACCTCAATGACTGATGGTGAGCACAAGCCCGCCGGCTCTTTCACCCGATCCGGCCATCACCTCACACAAGCGAATGCCTACTAATCCCACGGCAAGCACACTAAACGAGTACAGCCGGGAGAAGCAGTCCGTTGCCCTCAACTCGATGGCAGCGGCGGTGCTCCTTACCGTTCTGAAAACGGCGGTGGGAATTTACACGGGCAGCCTGGGAATTCTGTCAGAGGCCTTGCACTCAGGGCTCGACCTGGTGGCGGCAGCCATCACTTACATCTCCGTGCGCGTGTCGGACAAGCCCGCGGATCTCGATCATCCGTTCGGGCACGGCAAAGTTGAGCACCTTTCGGCATTCACCGAAACCGGCCTTCTCATCCTGACCTGCGGATGGATTGTTTGGGAAGCCGTCCGGCGGCTCTTCTTTCGCGCCGTTCACGTGGAACCGAGCTTGTGGGCTTTTGGAGTGATGTTTATTTCCGTCACGATTGATACTTTCCGCTCGCGAGCGCTCTTCCGCGTGGCGCGAAAGTACAACAGCCAGGCGCTTGAAGCCGACGCTTTGCACTTCTCCACGGACGTTTACAGTTCCACCGTGGTGATTCTGGGATTGATCCTGGTTTTTGTTTCCGAGCAAGGCGAGCTGGGCTGGTTGCAAGCGGCCGATCCCCTGGCGGCACTGGTGGTGGCAGGAATCATCGTGTACATCAGCCTGCGCCTGGGGAAGAAAACGGTTGACGCCCTGGTGGACGCCGCGCCCACAGGCACCAGCACGCTGATTGCGGAAACCGTTTCCCGCGTCTCCGGTGTGCTCAGCCTTGACCGCATTCGCACGCGGGAAAGCGGCAACCGCTTATTCGTGGACTTGCGTCTGACGCTCGCCGACAACACTTCACTCGAACACGCCGAATCCGTGGCCCACATCGTGGAAAGCGAAGTCCACCGGCTGTTTCCCACGGCAGACGTGGTAATCCACACAACGCCACGGGAACCTTCCTCGCAGGACCTGGTGGCGAAAATCCGGGCCGTGGCGCACCGCGGAAATTTTCAGGTTCATGAAGTGACCGCCTACGAAGTGAATGGGCGGGTGAATGTCCATCTGGATCTGGAAGTCGACCCCCAACTTAGGCTAGCGGAGGCGCACGACCGCTCGTCCCAGCTCGAGGGTGAGATTAAGGCCAACCTTCCGGAGATTCATGAGGTCAACGTGCACCTGGAACCCTTGCTGGCTGCGGTGGAAACCGGAAACGAGGCGCGCCTGGACCAATCCACAGTGGAGCGCAAGCTCGAGGAACTAGCCCGCGAAACTAAGGGAGTGCTGGATTGCCATTCGGTGGAAGCGCTTCAGGTGGGCGGCAACGTGGTGGTGCGGCTCCATTGCACACTCCACCCCGACCTTCCCATCGCCAGGGTGCACGACATTACGGAAACCCTGGAATTCAAATTCCGCCAGGCATTTCCGCAAATTTCGAAAGTCACGATTCACGCTGAGCCCCTGGGCCGGGCCTGAGCGCGTCGCGGTCGGAGAGAACTCGCCCCCAGGGATCGCTGGGGGGCGTGAGATGCAGCCCGGAGAGAGGATTTACCGCGATACGAGGATCATTGCTT
>JASHSC010000316.1 GCA_030036915.1 Terriglobia bacterium | reverse complement strand
ACGGTGAAGCCATCCTTATCCGCCTGGCTTCCCGATTCGTCGCGAAGCGTGCCGACCATCACGTCCAGGCCTGAATCGCGCAGATTCAGCGCCTGCGCGCGCCCTTGATTTCCATAACCAATGAATCCGAGGGTTTTATTGCGAAGGATTTCCAGGTTGGCATCGGGATCGTAGTAGGCTTCCATGGTTTTATCGTTGCCTTTCCTTGATAAAGGTTGCGCACAAGAGAATCCATTATCGGCGGGTTGCCGCTGGGCGTCAATCAAGCTGCGGAAGGTCCAGCCACAAGAACCGAATGACCCTTATTGCGGCACCACCGGAACAATCAAAGCGGAGGGATGTTCGCCGTTGTGGTAAACGCTGTTGATAGCCTTCACCATGCGTGTCGAATGGCCCTGGTCCTCGCCTGTATTCAGGTTCCGGTCGTAATGCGGGAAGTTGCTGCTGGAGATCTCAAGGCGCAACTTATGCCCTTTCAAGAAAACGTTGGATGTGGCCACAAGATCGATGGTGAATTTGTAGATCTCTCCGGGGTTCATGAGCTCCGCTTTTTCTTGAGAGTTGCGGTAGCGGGCGCGAAGGATTCCATCGGTCAGGTTTTGCGCGTAACCGTTCGGCCACACGTCCACGAGCTTGCCGGTGAAGTCCGTGTCCACCGCCGAGGAGCTGGCGTAGATCTCCAGCGTAATCGGGCCGGTGACCTCCGTATCCTCATCGAACGCCGGCGTGGAATACACCAGCACATCGTGGCGCGCTTCCACACTCCGCTGGTCGAACGCGCCGGAGGCCTCGTGGCTGTTGTCGCAGCACAGGCCACCGCCGCGCGTAGGAGCGGGGTCCGCCGGGTCGTAGGTGTACTTGTCGGCAGGTTCTGATGCCGGCGCAGTGGTGCTCAATGCGCCGTTACCGCTCAGTGTGTTGGCGCTGCCCTCCGAGTGCAGGTAATACCGCGTGCTCCGGGCGCGTGCCAGCGGCCAATCATCCTCCTCGCGCCAGAGGTTGCGCCCCATCACAAATATTCTTATCGGCTTTTCCTTCTCGATTCCGTTGTCGATCCCCTTCAGGACGTAATCAAACCATCGCAGCCGGAGGCCTTCGATATCGTAAGGGTTGTCGCCATTGCGCGCCTCGGGGCCGAAATCCACGTCGCCCGTTTTGCCCGTAAAGGGTCCATGGAACCATGGTCCCACAATCAGGCGCTGGCCGCGCCGCGCCGCCTCACTGCCCCCGCGCGCTTTGATGTGCATGTAGTTTCGCAGCGTTCCGCCCAGGAACAGGTCGTACCAGCCGCCCTGGTGATAGGCGGGAACCGTGATGTTGGCGTCGTGCTCGTCGATCGAGAGAGCTTTCCAATAATCGTCGTAATCCGGATGCCTGAGCCAGTCGTAATAATATTCGGCCATCCCCTCCGCAGTGCCGATGCTGAGCAGGGGATAACTGGAAAGCGGCAGATCCATGTCCCAGCGCGAGGCTTTGGATTCACCGCCCATGCGCCGGTCAAAGGTGTTGATGGCCAGGCCGCTCGTCCACGATTGGCTGAACCAGAGCTCAAACGCGCCGCCCTGATACACCCACCCGTCGTGATAATTTGAGGCGGTAATTTGCGGAAAAATTGCTGCCAGGTGTGGCGGCGAGGCAATGGCGGCGAGCATTTGCGTGGCTCCCACGTAAGACGCGCTGTACATCGCCACCTTTCCGTTGCAGTAGGGCAATGCGGCAGCCCATTCCACCGTATCGTAGCCGTCCTGTGATTCGTATTTGAACGTGTACCATTCTCCTTCCGAGCCGAAGCGCCCGCGCACGTCCTGCGTCACCACTACGTAGCCACGCGCTGCTGCCAAAGTCCCAAAGTCGATTTCGCTGCGCCGGTCATAGGGCGTGCGCGTGAGGAGTACGGGGAATTTGCCTTCCGCTTTGGGCCGGTAAACATCTGCGCGCAGAACTATTCCGTCGCGCATTTTCACCGCTACGCCTCGTTCCACCACAACTTCGTGGTGCTCCAGGGCGCGCGCGGCACCCGCCGTCCAAAATGAGCAGACAAGCAGCGCAAAAAGCACACGTCGATGCATGAATTCCTCGGTTCTTGTAGGGGTAACCCTCGTGGTTGCCCTAGGGCGGCCGCGAGGGCCGCCCCTACTTGCCGATATTTTCACACGTTCTCGACAAGTTCAGAAACCAGCGCATTATCCGCGAGAGCGCGGCGCAAGAGCAACAAAAAGTTGCCTGATTCGAGCGGGCAGAGGTGTATGTCTTGTCAGGGTTCGAATCGCGCGTTGGAGACTTTCGTAACTGTCCGCGTAATTTCCGGCTGGGGGAGGCTAATTGGTTTCAGTATTCCCCTCAGAAACACGGACAAGCTCAATGATGGTTTTGTCTCCGTTATTTCTCAGCGTAACAACCTTGTCCTGCTTGTCGTGCTTCAATTCGAAGACGGTCTTTCCATTCTCGTCGCGATCCCGGTACTTGGTTACCTGATCGCCCAGGCGGGCTTGATAGAAATCGCGGACCTTGTCAATAGAATCGGAGGTTTCGAATTTTCCTGCCAGAACCTGAACCTTTGTTTCGTCGGCAATGTCGATATTCACTGTGGCCGAGTCCTTGTCCAGCATGCGCGTTGCTCCGGGGTAGATGGGTAAGCCCAGGCTGGCTTCATTGACGCCCTTGTTCACCTCGAGCGAGCCCACGGGCGTGCTGATGGAGACCTCCTTTTTTCCCGCGCCTTGCTCGTTCACGTGAATATGCACGGCGCTCGATAGCAAGCCCAGTCCTCCCCAAATTGCCACTCCCACTACTACAACCAAAAGCGCCAACAGCAGAAAGGCGATGGCGATATAGTTGCTGTTGCTTCTCGGCGGGGGCGGAGGTGAGGGCGGACGAGGCGGCATAGGACTTGTGGCCATAGCAGACGTCTCCTTCCTGCTATATCTACGACAAGCTTCGACGTAAAGTTCCGCGAGGTTGAGTGGAAACACAAATGTCCTACATTGGAAGTTCCCTTGACATGAGTTACTTATGTGGTATAATTCTATGAGTATTAAGCCTGCATGCTCGCCCGCACGAGTTGTGCTGACTCTCACGCTGGCTTAAGGTCTTTGCTTGATGACAATTAAAGCTACCTGAAGAATTGGTCGAAGGATTCTCCTGGGAGTAAGTAGCAGATAACAAAGGTAGTTAGTTGAAAATGTTCATCGCCAGTCAGAATCCTAGTCTATTGAAAACAGGAAAGTTGGTGGATCATTGGAAAACAAAGGTAGAGGGGCCCCAAGAAGAAATGGGGGTATGTTTGAGTAAATTATTGATAAAAAAGGGTCGAAAAATGAACTTCGCCGTTTCTAAGTAGATTCATAAAAATAAATGGGATATAGATTTCCTCAGATTATGTTATTGAAAATAAATTGGAAAGCGTTCCTTTCAGTCCATGTTTTGCTCCCTATTCTCTTATGTTCCGCTCAAGCAGCCATGGGCGGCCTATCCGCATCGCCTTTCCGAGTTGCTAGGTCGGTCTGAGGACTTACTCTTGATCTTCAAAAATGAAGGTGCATCTGGGGATGTTGTTGAAAAGAAAGGATCGCAAAATTCAATCGAGGTGGGCGGGCACGTCGGCTGCGCTGGGGTGACGAGGCGCCCCCCGGCCATGTGGATGACATGTGGATGAAATGAAGGACACAACCACTGGCCTTAATGTCTTGAGCGGTTAACATCACGATGCTATGCTCATGAACTCAAAATTTTGTTTTGTCCGTATTGTGGCCAATGCAGCCTGGAACCGTAATATTTATCCCGGTGTCGCGCTTGTCGGTTATGATATCCGACTTTCAACGGTCAACCTGAAAGCAGATTTCAACCCTTAGGGCACCATTCAAGGCGGTCGCGCGGCGGCAGGATTGCAAGAGGAGCGGCAATGGCAGATTACGATTATGACATGTTGGTGATCGGATCGGGGCCGGCGGGGCAGCGGGCGGCGATCCAATCCGCGAAATTGGACAAGCGCACTGCCCTCATCGAGCGCAAGGCCGTCATCGGCGGTGTCTGCACCAATACCGGAACCATTCCCAGCAAAACCCTGCGCGAGGCGGTGATTTATCTTTCCGGGTATCGTTTGCGCGGCATCTATGGGGAGTCATACACCGTCAAGCAAAACATCACCATTGAGGACCTGCTCTTTCGCGCCGATCATGTCATCCGGCACGAAATCGACGTTACACGCCACCAACTGCAACGCAACGGCGTGGAGGTGATCAATGCTGAGGCGGCCTTTGTGGATCCGCACACCCTGCGACTGACCCTGGTGGGCCACTCCGGCGAGCGCGTGGTGACGGCCGAGAACATTCTGGTCGCCGTGGGCGCGGAGGCCACGCGCGACCCTAAAATCCCCTTCGACGGCCAGAACATCTTCACCAGCGATGATATCCTGGGATTGAAGAAGTTGCCGCGAACCTTGGCGGTGGTCGGCGCCGGCGTGATCGGCTGCGAATATGCCAGCATTTTTTCCGCGCTGGGGATTCGCGTGACCCTCATTGATCGCTCGAAACGCCTTCTTTCCTTTGTCGATGCGGAGGTTGTGGAGGCGCTCGATTACCACCTGCGCCAGAATCGCATGACTCTGCGATTCTCCGAGGCGGTCAGCGGCATCGAGTTGGTGCAGAACGGGGGCGACCCCCGGGTAAAAATCCATTTGGCGAGCGGGAAGGAAATTGTGGCTGAAAAGGCCCTGTACAGCATCGGCCGCACGGGCGCTACGGGCAGGCTGAATCTGGATGCGGCGGGACTTAAATCCGATGAGCGCGGCCGCCTGAAGGTGAATGAGCACTATCAGACTGAGGTCCCTCACATCTACGCGGCCGGCGATGTGATTGGATTCCCGAGTCTGGCCTCGACCTCGCTTGAACAAGGGAGACTGGCGGCTTGCCACGCGTTTGGCGTCGAAGCCCGCAGCACCCCGGCGCTCTTCCCGTACGGGATTTATACCATCCCGGAAATCTCCTACGTCGGCAAGAACGAAGAGGAGCTGACCCAGGCCAACGTTCCGTATGAGATCGGCAAAGCCAGCTATCGGGAAATTGCACGCGGCCAGATCATTGGTGACAGCATCGGCATGCTGAAGATCATCTTTCACCGCGAGACCCGGGAGTTGCTGGGGGTGCATATCATCGGTGACAGCGCCAGCGAATTGGTCCATATCGGCCAGGCCGTGATGAGCCTGGGAGGCAAGATCGATTATTGTGTGAATACCGTGTTCAATTATCCGACCCTCGCGGAGTGTTATAAAACTGCTGCGTTCGACGGGGTTAACAGGTTGAATGGGTGAGGCATCACTTGTAGGCCGGCATTCCGGTGACGCGCTCGCCGATGATCAGAGTGTGGATATTGTGCGTGCCTTCGTAAGTGAAAAGCGATTCCAGGTTGCACATGTGGCGGAAGATAGGGTATTCGTCCGCGATGCCGTTGGCGCCCAGAATATCGCGTGCCGCGCGAGCCACTTCAAGCGCCACCTTCACGTTGTTCCGCTTCAGCATGGAAACGTGGGCGAAATCGGCGCGGCCGGCATCCTTCAGGCGGCCTACCTGAATGGCCAGCAATTGCGCCTTGGTGATTTCCGTGATCATGTCGGCAAACTTGGCCTGCACAAGCTGGTGGGTGGCGATGGGCTTGTCGTCAAACTGCTTTCGCGCCTTGGCGTATTCCAGCGATTCGTTGTAGCAAGCCATGGCCGCGCCGATGGCGCCCCAGCCGATGCCGTAGCGCGCCTGGGTGAGGCAGCTCAACGGCGCTTTCAACCCCTGCGCACCGGGAAGCATGTGGCTCGCCGGCACGCGCACGTCCTGGAGAGAAAGGGTGGATGTCACCGAGGCGCGCAGCGACCACTTGCCCTTGATGTCTTGCGCGGAAAATCCCGGCGTGCCGTTTTCCACCAGGAATCCCCGAATGCCCTCGTCGGTGCGCGCCCAAACCAATGCCACGTCGGCGATCGTCCCGGAGGTAATCCACGTTTTTTCGCCGTTCAGGATGTAATCGCCGCTGGCTTTTACGGCGCGCGTCCTCATGCCCGCGGGGTTCGAGCCGAAATCCGGCTCGGTCAGTCCGAAGCAGCCGATGGATTTGCCTTGCTGCAATGCCGGCAGCCAGCGATTCTTCTGCTCCTCAGATCCGTAAGCGCTGATCGGGTACATCACCAGCGCGCCCTGCACGCTCACGAAGCTGCGCAAGCCGCTGTCACCGCGCTCGAGTTCCTGCATGATCAGGCCGTACTGCACGTTCGACATGCCCGCGCAGCCGTAACCGTGGAGGTTGGCGCCGTAAAACCCCAGTTCCGCCATCAGTGGAACCAAATGTTTCGGGAATTTGCCCTCCCGGTTCCAGCCCTCGATGTGCGGAATCACTTCCTTCTCCACAAATTCGCGCACCGTTCTGCGCACCAGCTTTTCGTCGTCGCTGAAGAGGGAATCGATCTCCATGTAGTCGACACCATGAAAAGCAAACATACGTCCTCCATCTCTCGCGGTTTTGGCGTGCGGCGCGAGTGCCGGATGATTTCGAACTCTGTCGCCAGAGCCCGGTGGTATGTCGCGAGGGATTCCGCCGAAATCTTCTCCCCCGCTTCCCAAGGGGGCGTGAAATCCAGCATTCTATTGGGCAGTCGTGGAGCGGTCAAGGCAGCTGCCGAAATGAATGTGGAGTGAGCATGGATCAGCAACTTGCCAGGGAAACTTCGGAAGAGCGCGTGCGATTGACCGGGATGGTCAAGGCGGCGGGATGCGCAGCCAAATTAAATCCAAGCATATTGGATTCAGTGCTCGCGCGATTGCCCAAACAGATTGACCCGAACGTGCTTGTGGGTTTTGAAACCTCCGACGATGCGGGAGTGTATCAG
This sequence comes from Terriglobia bacterium, assembly GCA_030036915.1. GTDB lineage: Bacteria > Acidobacteriota > Terriglobia > UBA7540 > UBA7540 > Bog-366. The sequence continues at coordinate 41 of JASHSC010000316.1, read as the reverse complement.
CTTTCGCCTGAGCTGGCGCTTGTCCAGACCGTGGATTTCTT
>JASHSC010000315.1 GCA_030036915.1 Terriglobia bacterium | reverse complement strand
GTGTCATCCACGGAAAAGGGCTCACGCCAGTGCCGCCGAATCCAGCTCCGGCGATGGTTTGAGGCTTCGTGCACGGCGATGCGGTAAATCCATGTCCGCAAAGTGCTGTCGCTGTTAAATCCCTTGATGCCTTTGAAGACTTTCACAAAAACGTCTTGCAGTACATCCGAGGCATCCGCGGCGTTTTCGACGATGTGGGAGACCAGGTTGTAGACCGGATTCTGATAAACCGCCAAAAGGTAGGCAAACGCAGGTTCCGACCCCGCCCGAAGTTCGGCCACAAAAGCCGCTTCTCCGTCCACCGCGGGCAAAGTATGCTCAAGCGCGATGCTCACTGACCGGGCAATGCCCATAACAGTCTCAGAATATCAGTATCGGAGTCGAACTTCAATACCGCCGCCGCGTTCTTCCGCCTCTACCTAACAATGACACCGCGCCCGAAAGGTTTGTTCCAAAAAGTTGTAGCACGGGTGTCCCCACCCGCGCTTTAGATTGTTCTCCAATTTTGCGTTAGCAGGTTGACACGCAAGATAAACCCCAAATCGCGGGTGGGGACACTCTACAGCAACGCCTTGGCGATCTCTTCCCACTCTTGTTCAAGGGACAATTGCGAATGCGGTTTGTGGGCGCGCCGATACCAATAGCCGGCGTTCGAGGCATCGCCTTCCTTGCGGTGCAGATAGGCGTGAACCCACGAGCCCGCGGGGCCTTCATCCTGCTGCGCGGATTCGTGCGCCTGCGCCCAACTGCCCTTGGCATCCCACCAAAGTCCGGCGAGAGCCAAGCTCAAACCAGCCGGCGGCTTTTCATCGCGCAAAGTTTCGCGAAATTCATCGAGGGTCATGCGCGGTAGATTAATCCCATCGAATGCTTTGTTTCAAGCCGGAGGCTTGTCGCCGCGAGCCCCGGTCGGCTGGTCCTCATGTTCCGCCCCCGCTTCCGGCGAGGTGCGTCCTCCAGGGAAAAGACCATCTTACCGTTTTCATCGTACCCTAATGCTAACAGTCCTGGAGACATCATCGCAAGCCCGCGCTTCGCAACCAAATCTAATTCGCGCGAACCGGCAGGACAATTTTCAAGACGCCGGCGGCGGATAAGATACACCGCCGCACTCGGAAACACCCATCGCCGCCTGACCCGCTCGTTTGTTGACAGTGCTTCAGCCGCGTGTTACAAACGAAAGGCGGCGTTTTCGCCGTGGGCCTGTGGCGCAGTTGGGAGCGCGCATGACTGGCAGTCATGAGGTCGAGGGTTCGAACCCCTCCAGGTCCACCAGCAATTTCCACCTTCCACGCGCGTGTGCCTTTCGAGCAACCGTGATCCTCTGAACAGAAGGCCGTTGAGGTTATCCACCGTAGACTCCGAATGCCGCCGGACAGGCCAGTTCGCCCACTTCTTGAGCCTTTCGAATCAGGTAAAACCCAAGTTCGAAGTCAGGTGAAGCATGGATTGTCACCCGGGCGCTACACGGTTAGCTTAGACGCGCTGACGAGATCGAACTTGAAGGCGGGGAAGGAACGAATCTTCTTGGGATTGAATACCTTTTGCACATATGGAAATGATCGAAGGTCTGGCTCACATTCCGATTGCTCCCTTGAGGCAACTCCATCTCATTCAATTCGTTGAAGATCAGGATCCAGAATTGCAAGGAACACCTGACAAAGTGATATCAGGCATAGCACGGGGGCGGTTTTGCACGCGGATTGCCCTAGTAACTCCTGGAGGATCGTCTGGCGGGGGTCGGTTGTGCCGGAACTCGACCCAAGTTGAGATTGCCCGCCCGGAACCTACGATGGCTCGACAAAAATGCTGAAGGGGTGTCACCAACCCCGCCCCGAGGTGGTGATTGCGACTCATGGAGATTTTGCCAGGGACCAGAGCGGTTCTCGATGTCGAAAGATCGTCCACTTCTACTACGGCACAGAGGAACTCCCTCATGGACCGTCCAAGTGAACCTTTGGTGGATGAGCGAATTCCGAGAAAATCGACTCCCGGGCCCTTCCCGGCTTCCTTTGGGCAGGAGGGCCTTTGGTACTGGGACCAGCTTTACCCTGAAACCTCGATGTACAACATTGCCCAGGGGCTGCACATTCTGGGCCCACTTCGCCGGGATCTTCTGGAAAGAAGCCTAGGATTAGTCGTCGCTCGCCACGATGCTCTGCGAACCAACTTTATCTCGAACGACGTGACCCCCATGCAGGTGGTCTCGACTTCGCGCGCTCTGAGGCTTGATTTTGCGGACCTCAGTGGAGTGTCGAGTCATGACTTGAGGGAACAGGCAAACCGGCTTTGCAACCAGGAGGCGCGCCGGCCTTTCAATCTGTCCACAGATTTATTGATCAGGGCCAAGCTCTTCCGCCTGGGGGAAGCCGAGCACGTGTTGGTTCTCGTCGTTCACCACATCGTGTTTGACATGTGGTCTCTCGGGGTTCTTTATCACGAAGTGTCGGAAGCCTACCGGGCATTCTGCGAGGGCGGTTATCCCAAGCTTCCTGAATTGCCCATTCAGTATTCCGATTTCGCGGCCTGGGAAAGGGAATGGAGAAGCGGGAATGCGCTGGAAGCTCTTAGTTCATACTGGCGCAGCGCGCTCGGGGGCGAACAGGAAATTCAACACTTGATGCTTGATCATCCGCGACCCGCCCAACCCACCAATCCCCGCGGATATACCGCAGCCATTGTGCCAGCGGGCTTGGTGGCTTCGCTCAACCGGCTGAGCCAGCGGCACCGCGCGACGCAGTTCATGACTTTCATGGCCGCTTTCCAGACCCTGCTCTACCGATACTCGGGACACCGCCACATTTCGGTGGGTTTCCCCATGGCTCTGCGCACCAAGCAGGAGGTCTCTGAACTGGTCGGATACTTTGTAAACACCCTTGTTCTGAAGTGCGATTTCTCCGGCGATCCGACATTTGCGGAAGTGCTGGGGCGCGTTCGAGTGGCAACTTTGGGCGCCTTTCTGCATCAAGACATGCCTTTTGAAAAGCTCGTAAGCACTCTCTCGCCGGAAAGGGACTCCACGCGCACGCCATTGTTCCAGGTGATGTTCAGTCCCAGAAACGCCCGGCCTCCCGTCATGCAACTGCCGGTATTGGAGATCACGGAGTTCGAGCCCGACACCGGCGCCGTGAAATTCGATTTGACCTTTTGGCTGGAAGCCAAAAAGGACTTGGAAATCGCACTGGAGTATAACCGCGAAGTGTTTGACACCGGGACCATGGAGCGAATGTCAGGCCACTTATTGAATCTGCTGAAAGCTGTCGCGGAAAACCCGGACCGACCCATTTCCAATTTGCCGATGCTCGCCCCGGAGGAGCGGGAGCAAATCCTGGTGGAATGGAACAGAACCTCCCAGCCATTTCCCCAATCGACGGTCCACGAATTGTTCGAGGCGCAAGCGCGAAAGACCCCGGAAGCAGTGGCCGTCGAGTTTGAGGGGACCCCGCTGCATTACCGCGAGTTGAACGAGCGGGCGAACCAGTTGGCTCATTATCTGCGCAAGATGGGGGTAGGGCCTGAAACTCTAGTGGCGGTCGCCATGGAACGGTCATTGGAGATGGTGGTGTCCCTGTATGGAGTGTTGAAGGCGGGCGGCGCCTACGTGCCCATCGACCCGGATTATCCCCAAGAACGGGTGGCATTCATGCTCCAGGACGCGGGGGCGCCCGTCCTGTTGACGCAGAGTAGGCTGCTGGGTCGACTACCTCAGCACGACGGGAGAGTGCTCTGTCTTGACAGCGAGTGGGAACAGGTGGCGCATGAAGAAGCGGATAATCCACCGAACTTAACCACCCCCGAGAACCTGGCGTATGTGATTTACACCTCAGGATCAACGGGAAGGCCCAAAGGGGTGATGAACACGCATCGGGGCATCTGCAACCGACTGTTGTGGATGCAGGATCAGTACGGTCTGACGTGTGCGGATAAGGTCTTGCAAAAAACTCCCTTCAGCTTCGACGTTTCAGTCTGGGAGTTCTTCTGGCCGTTGCTGGTGGGGGCGCGCTTGATAGTGGCGGAACCGGGTGGTCATCGGGATGCAGCATATTTGGTGAAACTAATTAGCGAGCAAGGGATTACAGTGCTGCATTTTGTCCCCCCCATGCTGAAGGTATTTTTGGAGGAACCCGAGGTGACTAAGTGTCACTCCTTGCGGCATGTCATGTGTAGCGGGGAGGCCTTACCCTACGATCTACAGGAGGAATTCTTCAGCTTGCTCCCCTCGCAATTGCATAACCTCTATGGACCGACGGAGGCAGCGGTGGATGTGACGCACTGGACCTGCCGACGTGGGGATGAGCGAAAGGTCGTGCCGATCGGGCGGCCATTGGCGAACACGCGGATTTACTTATTGGATCCACGCCTTCAGCCGGTGCCGATTGGGGTCGCGGGAGAGTTGCATATTGGAGGAGTGCAAGTCGCCCGTGGATACCACAACCGCCCGGAGTTGACGGCGGAGAAATTTATTCCGGATCCATTCAGCGGCGAGCCGGGGGCGCGACTGTATAAGACGGGGGATCTGTGCCGGTGGCTTGAGGATGGGGCAGTGGAATACCTGGGGCGGATGGATTTTCAGGTGAAGATTCGAGGATTTCGAGTTGAGCTGGGGGAGATTGAAAGGGTGCTAGGAGGGCACCCGGAAGTCAAGTCGGCTGTGGCAGTCGTAATCGACAGTCCCGACGTTGGGAAACAGATCATTGCCTACGTCGTCTCACGGAACGGACATCAGCCCTCCGCCCACGAGCTCGGCGCCTACTTAAAGGGCAAGCTCCCCAGCTACATGGTGCCGTCGGATTTTATCTTTCTTGAGACCCTACCCGTGACTGCCAACGGAAAGATACAGCGGCGTGGCCTTCCTGCTCCGCATTCGGGCGAGACCCGGACCGAGAGACAAATAGTTTCTCCACGCGATCGTGTTGAAAGCGAATTGGTAAGGATCTGGGAAGACCTGTTGGGGAAAAAGCCCATCAGCATTCGGGATAATTTCTACGATCTTGGCGGGCACTCGCTCCTGGCCGTTCGCTCGGTCGCCGCCATCGAGCGGACTTTTGGCCAACGGCTGCCTCTCTCCACGCTCATTGATGGCCCGACCATTGAACAGTTGGCCGTCACCTTGAAGAAGCATTGTGACGTTCAATCCTTCTCCGTCGTGGCCATTCAAACGGGTGGCGCCAAGCCGCCCCTATACTGTGTACACGGGGGCGGTGGAGAGGTTCTCAGGTTCATCCCCCTTGCTCGCGCTTTAGGCCCGGAACAGCCGTTTTACGGCCTGCGTTTCCCGGAGTTTGACGGAAATCTCTCCCAGGTCACGATTGGTCTGCTCGCCCAAAGATATATCGAGGAAATTTCTCGGGTCCAGTCAGATGGACCGTACTACCTTTCCGGGGCGTCATTTGGCGGACTTGTGGCGCTTGAAATGGCCAGGCAATTAAAGCAAGAGGGCCGCGAGGTCGCCCTCCTAGTTCTGTTTGACACTGCCAACCCCGCCTTTTACCACACTCTGTCCCCCATGGAGTCCCTGAAATACCGCGTGCGACGACTTGCGGGCAAGCTCCGATACCTCGGAGGAAACCTCTGGCGTGCGACTCCCGGCAACAAGTTTCGTATTCTGGCCCAAACAATAAGCTCATTGAGGAACCGCGTTTCCTACTCGATCTGGGATGCCACCTACCGCTATTTCTTCTGGAGGCAGCGCCCTGTACCGGTCCGCCTGCGGGACAACCTGAAACTCTTTTCTGCCTTGGCCAGAGCCTACAGACCCCAGCTCTACGATGGGCTTATAACTCTGTTTAAGGCGGTGGAACAAAGCGCGGAATTCGGCCCCGATCCGAGTTTGGGATGGGCCTGCGTCGCGCGGCAGGGAGTGGATGTCCATGAGGTTCCCGGCGATCACATGACCATTCTGGACGAACCTCGCGTTGCCACACTTGCAGACCGCCTGCGAGCGTGCATCGACTTCGCACAGATGGCGAGTTCAAAACCTCTACCGGTTCCTAGCCCACAAGATCCGGAACTGAATACCACAGAAGGGAGACTTGCAGGATGGAAATAGGAGACTTGATATGTGATTGGAGAGTTCCTCCTGAAAAGCTAGATCTGCCACCCAACACCATTCACCTTTGGGGCGTAACCTTAAAGCAGGCGTCTCGATACTTGGAAGAACTGCGCGAGACGCTGGCCGCGAATGAGCGTGCCAAGGCCAGCCGAATTCATTTCGAGGTGGATCGAGACGGTTTCATTGCCGTCCGCGGCGCCCTTCGAGACATTCTAAGCCGCTATCACCCGTTGCCGCCCTCTGAACTCGATTTTTCCTATGGCCGCTACGGGAAACCCGCATTGCCGCCGTCGGCCGGAGCTCCCCCACTCAGCTTCAACTCCTCGCGCTCGGGTGAGTGGGGTCTTATCGCCGTGACCCGCGCCCACGCAGTGGGAATAGACATTGAATTCATCAAACCGTGTGAGGATTACCCTGCCGTGGCCGCCAATTTCTTCTCTCCGCCGGAGATCCGGGCTTTAAGCACCCTTCCCCAGGAGCTACAGCCTCACTCCTTCTTGAAATGTTGGACCCGCAAAGAAGCGGTATCGAAAGCTTTAGGAACGGGCATCTCGCTGGGTTGGACGGCTTTCGATTCTTCGCCCGCTCCCCCGGAGCGAGTCCAGGTAGCGACCAACGGCGATACGAAGTTTTCCGTATACACTTTCATTGTCGCGCCGGGATACATCAGCGCCCTCGCGTTTGACGGCGTGAACCCCACCCTTAAGTTCTGGACCTGGCCTGGACCGGCGTGTTCGAGTTTCTCCACGAAGGCTGGAACGATCGCTGCCCCTTTTACTGAGCCTACAATTCATCCGGTATCGCCGAATGAGGTGTCGAGATGACGAACTCGTTCTTGAATCCCTTTAATCCGAGGTCGGTTGCTTCCACTGAGTTCATGCCGAAGGTCCGATCGAGGGAACAACTCATCCGAGATGCGCCCTGGCAGGTTCGTTCTTCGGGAAAGTGCGTCCCCCAATTGGTGACCGAACATGCCGAGGCTTCCGGTGAGTCCCTGGCCATTGTCGATGACACGAGAATTATGACTTATCGACAAATGCATAACCGTGCTTGTGAATTGGCCCGGCATCTTCGGCTCCATGGAGTGGGCCCGGACGTCGTTGTTGGCCTCTGCATTGAACGATCCCCGGCGATGGTTGTGGGCGCGCTCGGCATCCTCATGGCCGGAGGAGCCTACCTTCCTATGGATCCGGCATACCCGAAGGAACGCCTAACCTGGATGCTGGAGGACGCCCAGCCGAAACTGCTGGTGACCCGCGAGAACCATTCCAGGATTTTGCCGGACCGACTCTGCAAACAGCTTCACTTGGACAATAGAGGCAAGGTGGAGGGTGAGGCGCGCAATTCCAGACTCGCTGCGCCATCCACAATCACACCGGACCAACTTGCCTATGTCATCTACACCTCGGGTTCCACCGGGACGCCGAAGGGCGTCGAGATAACGCACGGCAGTTTGCTGAATCTGGTGCAGTGGCATCAGAAAGCGTTTGAATTGAAGCTGGCGGACCGTGCGACGCAGCTTGCCAGCCCTGGATTTGATGCGGCCGTTTGGGAGATTTGGCCCTACCTCACAATGGGCGCGAGCATTTTCCTGCCGGAGAATTCCCTGCGCTCCGATCCCGAAGGGCTTCGCGACTGGCTATTGAGGCAGCGGATTAACATCAGCTTTGTTCCAACTCCTATGGCAGAGCGAATGATTTCGCTGCCTTGGCCCGCCCGGACGCCCCTTCGAATCATGCTCACCGGCGGCGACAAACTGCATCGTTATCCGCCCTCAACTCTTCCCTTCATTCTCGTAAACAACTACGGCCCGACGGAATACACGGTCGTGACAACCTCGGGGATCGTTTCACCGGTGGATCATCCTTCTGCATGTCCAGCCATCGGCCGTCCAATCAGTAACACCCAGATTTATATCCTCAATGAAGATTTGCATCAGGTCCCCATCGGAGAGCCCGGAGAAATTTATATCGGCGGGGTGGGCTTGGCGCGTGGTTATAGAAACCAGTCCCACCTTACTGACCAGCGATTTGTCTCCATCCCCTTGGGGGGCGAACAGCCCGACCGCGTATACCGGACGGGAGATCGCGCCCGATGGTTGCCCGATGGCCAGATCGAGTATTTGGGGAGAGTGGACGAGCAAATTAAGGTTCGCGGCTTCCGCATTGAGCCCAACGAAATCACCGCCGTGTTGGATGCTTGCTCTTCCCTCGAAGCCAGTGTCGTTGTGGCGCGCCCCAGTGAGACGGGCGAAAGCATCCTCACGGCCTACGTGGTCATTCGAGAAGACGATCCCGTAACCGCGAGCACTCTGCGCGACCTTCTGCTTTCAAAGCTGCCGGAATACATGGTTCCCTCAGTGTTTGTGCGCATGCAGTCCCTGCCGGTCACCCCCAACGGCAAAGTGGATCGCGCCGCGTTGCCCGAACCCGACGCTACCAACATCCTGCGCGACGCTGCCTCCCCGCCCCCTTCCACCCCAGTCGAAAAAGAGGTTGCAGCGATGGTGGCTTCTTTACTGGAAATGGAAAGTGTCGCCCGGGACGACAACTTTTTCCTGCTAGGCGGACATTCCTTGCTGGGAACGCAGCTTATTGCCCGAATACGCGAAAAGTTTTCTGTGGAATTCAACATCGCAGCTTTGTTCGATCACCCCACCGTGGCGGAGATTGCGGCGGAGATCGACCGAATTGATCATCCGGCGGTAACCCCACGGGGAAGATAGGCGGTCAACGCGCCATGGGGCGAGCCCCGGAGAATAGGAAATTACGGTGGCGACGATTACAGAGCCGATGACCGATAAGTCAGACCCTTCTCTTAGCCTCTATCACCTCTTCAAACCCGAAGTGCTGTCTGATCCTTATCCGCTCTACCGCCGGCTTCGCACAGAGGATCCGGTTCACTGGGACCCATTCCTGCACACTTGGGTGGTCACGCGTTATCGCGATGTGGTTACCGTGCTGCACGATTTTTCTGCTCAGCGCACCCCAACGACGGAGCAACTGGCTTCGCTGCGATTATCCCAATTGTCTCCGGTCGCGCAGTTGATGGTGAAACAAATGCTGTTTCTGGATCCCCCCTCGCACACGCGCATCCGGAACCTGGCAACCCTGGCCTTCGCTCCCCAGCGAGTGCGCGCCCTCCGTCCGCATATTCAGGAAATTGCCGAGCGTCTTCTGGACGCGGTGCAGTCCCGCGGCACCATGGATGTAATTGCTGATTTTGCCGCTCCCCTGCCCGCCATCGTAACCGCGGAAATGCTGGGAATGCCGGTCGCCGATCACGTGCAACTGAAAAACTGGTCGGCAGACTTTGCGGAAATCCTGGGAAATTTCCAGCACAACCCCGGCCGCGCCGCTCGGGTGCTGGCCGCCGTCGAAGGCATGACGGAGTACTTCCGTTTAGCCATCGCACGGCTCAAAGTTCACCCGCGGGAAGGGCTGGTCCATTCCCTCATGACCGCAGAGGTCGATGGCGACCGCTTCACGGAAGAAGAAATCATCGCCAACACCATCATCACCATGGTGGGAGGGCAGGAAACCACGACCAACCTGATTGGGAACGGCCTGCTGACGCTGCTCCGTCACCGCGAGGCGATGGAACGGTTGCGTTCCGAGGCCGCCCTGCTGCCCTCCGCCGTCGAAGAGCTGTTGCGCTACGAAGCACCCAGCCAACATACGGCTCGCCTGGCCGCCGAGGACGTGGAACTCGGGGGAAAACTCATCCGAAAACGGCAGGCTGTGATTGCGGTGATGGGCGCGGCGAATCGCGACCCCGAAAGATTCCCTGACCCGGACCGTCTTGACCTGGCCCGGGAGGACAACCGGCATCTGGCTTTTGGCTGGGCGGCGCATTTTTGTTTTGGCGCTGCCCTGGCCAGGATCGAAGGGCAGATCGCCTTTGAAACAATCCTGCGGCGCATGCCAAACCTGGCGATCCATCCGGCTCCGCTGGTTTGGCGGTGCAACCTGGGGCTGCGTGGTTTGGAAGCGCTGCCCGTGACGTTTTGATCCAAAGCCGGAGCGTCGGTCTCTGCATACCACCTATATTTCCATGAGGAACCAGAGGGAGGACGATGAGGCGCAACTTTTCGAGAACCGTGGACATTCCGCTGCGAATCCTGGCGTTTCTAGCGCTTCCCTTCCTGGTGGGTTGTGGAAATACCGGCGGGACGGCTGCGGTTAGTCTATCCAAGTCTGCCCTGATGCTTTCCAGCCAGGGAGTAGGAACGGCTAGCGCACCGCAATCCCTGGCGATCTCCAACGTCGGAACTGCGGCTCTTACAATTGCCAGCATTGGCACGGCGGCGCCTTTTGCGCAGAACAGCAACTGCCCAACTACGCTCCCCCCGGGCAGCAATTGCATCGTCAATGTAACCTTCACTCCCAAGGCAGCCGGAACACAGACGGGGATGCTCTCGGTAACCGATGACGCTAGCGCGAATCCTCAAACCGTGAGCCTGACAGGGACGGTCGGTTCGAGCAGCAGTACTGGCAGCGGGAGCGGCGGTAGTGGAAGTGGCGGTAGCGGGAGTGGGGGCAGCTCGGGCAGCCCCTCGGCGTCTGTCGCACCCACCTCCCTTAGTTTTTCCAGCCAATACGTCGGCTCGGCCAGCTCGCCTCAACTTGTTGTACTTTCCAACTCGGGGAGCGCCGCGCTTTCCATCAGTGCCATCGGCATTACAGGAACCAATAGCGGAGACTTTAGCCAATCTAATAATTGCGGCAGCAGCGTGCCCCCGGGTTCACAGTGCTCCATCAACGTGACATTTACTCCGGCCGCCGCAGGGACGGCTTCAGCCCAGCTCGCGGTCAATGATAATGCCTCCGGTTCTCCCCAGACCGTCGCCTTGAGCGGCACGGGCCAAGCCTCCCCTGTACCCATCATCATTCTCACCAACAGCACGCACAATACCAATCAAGGTGCACCCTACAGCGGGCAAATGAAAGCCACAGGGGGCGCTCCACCTTACACTTGGAGCGTAACCTCCGGCCAGTTGCCCGGTGGCCTGCAACTGAACCCCTCGACAGGCGCCATCACGGGAATGGCCACCGCCGCCGGGAATTTCAGTTTCCGGGTTCAAGTTCAAGATACCCTTTCGTCGCAAGTCACAAAGTCGTTTGCGATCAATGTGGCAAACCCCGTTGACGCTTACGGTGGCACTCCTTCTCTGCCATGCCCTTCAGGACCAGCCACCAATTTTTATACACAAAAAATTGGCAATCGGTGGTGGCTCTGCACTCCTGCCGGCAATGCTTTCTGGATGCAAAGCGTTTATGTGGTAGATACCGACGATGCAGCGGATAGCGCAGGAATTTCATACACGGAGGCAGCTCAGGCAAAGTATGGCGACACCAACGTCACTTGGGGGCCGCAGCAGAATCGCCGGCTCCTTGCCTGGGGGTTCAATTCCCAGGCCGAATACTCGAGCGCATGGGTGAACGCCACCCAGGCGGATGCCTCCTGGCCGGGCGGAACACAGCCGGTTCTCATGCCCTTTGTCGGGATTATTGACGCTTCGTACTACACCCTCAGCAACGAGGATGGCTACGCAAGCGGCCCCGTAAAGGATTTGGTGAATGGCATTTTGCCCAGCGTCTATAACGGCTATCGGGCGCCCTCTCCGGACATTTACGACCCGAACTACCAGATGTGGATCGATAATTTCCTCCAAAAGGACCCCTCGGCGACATCGTGGATCAATGGCCCCAATAATTCCTACTTCATCGGTTTCAACGTGGACGATATCGACTATCTGTTAGGGTACGGCGCAGGCCCGGATTTCGATGCGGTGGTCAACGGGGTGCTGAACGGCGGCTATGCGGAGCCCAACCTCGCGTGGCTGGTGCTGGTCACCTCGCCAACCCAGACCTCAAATTCGCAGTTCGATGTCACCTACTCCGACACCACGGTTTACGCGAAGCAAGCCTTATCGAATTTTTTGAGCCAGGAATACGGAACCATCGCGGCGCTGGATTTGGCCTGGGGCGCGACCTACACAACTTTTGGCCAGGGAACGGGGCTGCTGGCCGGGACCGGGCTGATGGACGAAGTTGGATTGAATCCCTGGATTCCCACTGATTACCTTAACTTGAGTGACGCTCCCACCGCCATGCAGCAGGACTTGAACAATTTCCTTCTGGCATACATGAAGCAATACTTCTCGACGATCAAAGGGGAAATTAACTTGCGTGCGCCGGGCCGCCTCTATCTTGGTCCAACAACCCTGGGCTCCTGGGGCGCTCCCGCACGGCAGCAGGTTTTGCAGGCCGCTTCCAGCTATCTTGACATCCTCGTTGCATCTTCGATTCCGGAGGGAGCTTCGGACGACCAACAGAAGATGGACTTCATCGAACAAAACCTGGGAGACAAACCGTGGCTCGAATGGGAAGGCTTTGTGGCCAACTCCGATTCGGATATGTCCGCGTATTCACCTAGCCCCACCGTTCAGGCGGCATCCAACACGCAAGCTCAGCGCGGCACTCAGTTCACGAACATGGTGAACACACTGCTCAACGCGCAAACCACCTCAGGGTCCTATCCGGTGGTCGGATACAAGTGGTGGCGGTTTACGGATGACCCTGGCGAAGAAATGAACTGGGGTTTGGTAACGGTGCTTGATAATGAGTATGACGGACTGGCAGCAGTAACCGGTCAAGGGTCGGATGCCTGGGGATACGCGACCGGCGGTGAAAGCGCCAGCTACGGAGACTTTTTGAACGCAGTGATTTCAGCGAATCAGAGCATCCTGCCTTGTCTGCTTTCCAAGACCTGGTAAATGGCTTCAAATGTCTCGAATGCACAGGCAAGCCCCGAAGCGCTTCGCGATGAGGGTTAACGATACGCGAGTGACGGCGCGTCTTTGGTCCGGCGCCCAAACGCGGTCGTGTGAATGGCTTGCTACGCCGCGGCGGCGAAGGTGGCAATAGCGCGCCGCTTGCAGGCATCCAATTCCGCCGATCGAACCACAAAACCGAGGGACTCGTGTTCGAATGGCGGCGCGACAAAATCGAACGCTCCGTGGTCCATCGCCGAAAGGTAAGACTGGCTGTTGGGGAAGGCGCCCACCACGATCAAACTGAGCGTTACGTGCGCTGTCTCGGCGATGTTAAGAAGGTTCGACCACGATCCGTCCGGCAAAGCGCTTTCAGCAAGTATTACCGCAGGCCTGCGCCGGAGGATCAACTCCCGGGCTTCTCTGCAAGTCTCGACGCTGGAGGTATCGATTGATAACTCCTCAAGCGTCCGCTTAAGAGAATCCAGCCGTTCAGAATGCCCGTGAACCAAAAGTGCGAAAAGGTGTTCGTTCATCTTTCCCCCTCCCTTCCCTTTCATTCTTCCAGGCATTACCAAGCGTTGCTGTGCCGCTCTCCGAAGCGTCGACGCATCTTGTGCAACTGTCGCGTGAAGGTCTTCCTCCCGCAACCTGTCACTCTCAGAATCCCTATATGAGCTTTTTGTCCTACTTGCTGGTGAAAAACGGCACGACTTTCTTGATCTTTTGAGATTGCTACCGGTCAATCCGCCCCAAGTGGAGGAACTACAGTATGATGAGACATCGTCCCCGGTTCACCGATGTATCCGCAAATGGAAGAGCTGTCGTCACCGAACGACCAGATGGCTTATAACCAATGCGAGCAAGCAATTCAATCAGGTCAAGACCTGAAACCGTTGTCCAGTTGATGCCTGACATTAGTATGAGAGTGGCAGGAGGTTCCTTACGAAGGTGATTGCACGAACCCCTCACCCTATCACCCCTTCTCCCCGGGGGAGAGGGAAAAGGGGGAGGAGAGTTGGGGTGAGGGGTCCATTCGAAACGATAAATCCCCACGACTTGCTGACTCCCGGAACCGTCAAACTCAGGCCGCCGCCCCGGCAAAGCCGGCGGCCCTTCCAATGGATTAGGGAAGCCCCAATAAGCTCTTATATATGTTCAGGTTCGCGGACGTTACCGCGTCCAGAAAGTCGCCGTAACTGGCTTGCTCACCACCGGTGGCGAATCCCCAGGAGTCCACCCCTCCGCCCGTAACCGAAGCAACTCCGTCATAACCATTATCGCGGCGGGTCGCCAAGCCCCAGTTCGCCGCTTCCCCTCGATCATCATAGAACTGCCACCACTTGTATCCCACGATGTGGTTGGAGCCGGTTGTTGAGTCCGCGGCCGAAAGGTTCTGCGAAACCATGGTTTGGAAAAGCTCCCCGCGCGCCGGCTGCGACTCGCTTTGGGGATAGGAGGTTTGCGGCGGAGAGAAGGGGGACATGTAAGAGTCAGGCTGCGCCAGGTAACCTTCCCAATTGATCCAAGGCATATCACCGCCATATTCATAAAGAAAGTTAATTTTCGCCTGGTCATCGGTGCAGCTCAGGCAGCCGGTGGGAATGCTGGAAATGGCGATGACGTTTACATATTGCGCGGCAGCCTGGAGAATCTGTGCGCGCGGCGGAGCACCCCAGCCGCCCAGATTCGTCGGGCCAAGGTACATAATTCCCGGCGCGGCCGTCTTAAGAGCGCTCTGAATGACCGAGAAGTAATATTGGGCGTGATAGAGAAGGTAAGCGTTCAAATCGGCCTGCATCGCCGCCGTTGCCCCGGCCAGCATGTAGGGGTCGGTGGGGACCCAGGAGTGAGTTCCGTTTTCATCCAACAAGCCTGTGCCCGTGCCCCAACCGCCGGCATCGCCAAAGGTGGTATAGCTGGAGCCCCAAGCGGCGTTCAGCGCCGTTATGCTGCCGTTATAGCGGCTCGACATGAAGTTGGCGAACGCCTGTTTGGAATATACGGTGGTGTTGGAATAGGTAATGGGGTTGCCATTCGCGTCGGTCCCTGACGATTGGGTAGGGGGAGTGATCAGCACGATCCATGCGAGGTTGGGGTGCGCTAATCCCGTCACTTCTTCGCCATTCGAGAGTCCTTCAAAATCCGCGCCCGCACCGAAGCCCACCAGTTCATCGGTGTCATCCACGTTGATGCCGATCAAATAATCGCTGTGCGAACTGTGGATCCAGTTGTATTCGGCGTTGGTGTAGTCGGCCAGGTCGCCCGCCAGCCACGCGGCGAAATTGGGATCGAATACGTCCGGCGAGGCGTTGCGGTCGCCATTGTAGACGGAGGTTAGGGTCGGTCCCACCAGGTCTTTAACGGGGCCCGCGTAAGAATTGGAATTCCGAGAGTAATGGGATGGCCAGACCAGTCCCGTGAAAGGCATTTTCTGCGGGTTGCTTTCGTCGGAGGTGCTTGTCCAAGCCGGGTTGGTGGCAGTGGGCTGGACGTACAGGCTTGAATACTCCGCGGTGGTGTTAAATCCCCAGGCCTTCAGACGCTGAACCGTCTGCGGACCCCAGGTGACGGAAGCGTCGCCATACTTTTGCTCCACCACCGAGCAAGGGTCTGAGACGGAGGCCGGCGATGCGCTGGTGCAGGCCGTCCCGTATTCAAATACCCCTTGATAGTCAGCCTCGGTATCGGAGGCGTCCACATCGTATACGCCGCGCATCCAGAAGGCGTTCCCTGCAGGAGTGCAGAGCCACCAGCGGCCATTAATTTTTTGCGTGTAGAAATGCGCCGCCGGGCCGTTACTACAAGCCAGCTCGGTGATCCCGCCATACTGGTCGTAGACCCCGGAGGCGATGGTGAGATTTAATGTCGCTTGAATTCCCAGCGCGTTGGGCGTGGTGGAATCCGTTGCCTGAACGCCCACGCTAAACTGCCCGTCTTGCGTCGGCGTTCCGGTGATTTGTCCAGTACCGGCATTCAGCGCCAATCCGGGTGGCAACTGGCCGGAAGATACACTCCAGCTATATGGCGTCTTTCCACCCGATGCCGTGAGGACCGCCGAATAGCTCTGCTGGAGATAACCGGTATGGAGCGATGAGGTTAGAAGAGTCAGGCCGCTGAGAGTTGTCCCTTGCGTGCCGCTGCCCGAAAGCGAAACGGTGTTGGTCGCAGGTGATGCCGTGCTGGTAATGGTGAGCTGTCCCGTAACGGTGCTGGTGCTGGCCGGGTCAAATGTGATGCTCAGCGTAGTGCTCTGCCCCGCCGTGAGACTTAGCGGGAGTGTGGGTTCCGACACCAGCAGGAATTGCGACGGAGTGATGCTGAGGCCCGTGACGGAAACCGAAGTATTGCCGGTGTTCGTCGCGGTTACGGTTTGCACAGCACTGGTCACTCCGATGGTGTCGTTGCTGAAGGTTAGCGAACCTACACTCAAACTAAGGGTCGCGGTAGTCGCCATGCCCGAGCCCGAAACGGCTACGCTATTCGGCGACGAAGATGCAGTGCTGGAAACCGCAATGGCACCGCTGGCCGCGCCTGCGCTGGAGGGATCAAAACTCACGCTGGCCTGAAGGCTCTGCGAGGGAGTCAGCGTCGCGGGCATCGAAGGAGGTGTTACCGTGAAGGCCGAATTGTTCGAAGCGATGGAATTGATCGTGGCGTTCACGGTTCCCGTGTTCGTCACGGTTATCATCTGACCGGTAGAAGCCGTTCCCACGGTCTGGTTGCCAAAAGTCATTGAGGAGGGTCCAATGGCGATCTGCGGAGTCGCAGTTGTACCAGTCCCCGTCACCTGAACTCCATTGGGTGAATACTGAGCGTTGCTATAGACGGAGACCCAGGCGCTAACGGCGCCCGCGCCCGAGGGCGCGAAAGTCACCGGCAACTGAAAACTCTGTGATGGAGCGAGCGTCAAAGGCAGAGCGGGTGCGGTTAAGTTGAAGGCAGAGTTGTCCACCGTGATGGAGGTGACGGTGGCGTTCACCGTGCCGGCATTGGTCACCGTCACCGCCTGGGCTGCGGAAGTGGTCCCCACAGCTTGATTGCCGAAGCTCAATGAGGAGGGCCCAACGCTCAGATAAGGAAAGATGCCCGTGCCCGAAACCGCGACGCTGCCGGGCGAGGACGACGCGTTGCTGGTGATGGAAATCGCGCCGCTTGCCGCGCCTGCGCTGGAGGGATCAAAACTCACACTGGCCTGAATGCTCTGCGAGGGAGTCAGCGTCGCTGGCATCGCAGGCGCTATGACTGCAAAAACAGAATTATTCGAAGCGATAGAACTAAGGGTAGCGTTCACGGTTCCATTGTTGGTCACTGTAATCATCTGCCTTGATGAAGCGATCCCCACAGTCTGGTTACCAAAGCTCAAAGAGGAAGGCCCGATAGTGATCTGCGGAGACGTGACGGTAACGGGGTCGAAGACGGCAATAGGGCCACGCGGCACGGGCCTTCCGGGTGAGTTCACGTAGATGGAATTGTCCGAATTCATGACGCCAACGCTAGGATTTACGCTTCCTGTGTTTGTCGTCGTCGACGTCTGAGACGACGTTGTCCCTGCGGTCTCGCCCCCAATACTGAGGGAGGATGAGGCGACGCTGGCTTCCCGGGGCGTAGTTGCACCTGTGCCGGAAAGAGCTACCCGATAGAGTGAATCAGGCCCATCGCAATGCACCGAAAGCCAGCCACTCACGGCACCCGCCTCGGAGGGCTTAAACGTTATCCTGATCTGCGTGCTTCTCGAAGGCGCCAAGGAGATGGGCAGACTTGAGGCAGAGATCGTAAACGCAGGGTTGTTAACGTCGATCGCGCTGAGCATTATAGTCCCAGTACCCGTATTGCTGACGGTCACCAACTGCGGGGTGCCCGAGCTTCCGACCGATACGGACCCGAATTGGAGCGATGCAGATGACAATGCCACGGAGAGAAAGGACGTTGGGGATGGGTCGGCTGCGAGTCCTCCTTCACCGATTGAAAGCAAGCCCGCCATACCGCCCAGAAGAGCCATTGCCAAAAGCCTTTTGAATCCCATACCTGTTCCCCTCCGCGAAGATTTGGGCCCTTCAGGTCCGGGGCACACCTCTCCCCGGCCCTGAGTTGCCATGACTGGAACCGGCCTGTGAGCCTAGAAGCCGATGAAACGGCTCGAAGCGCTGATGGCGAGAAGAACGAGTCGCAGCCCAACCTTGAGCTTGCCGGAGGCAAGCTGGTCCCGAATCCCGTTTTCGTGGGATTTGGTCTCCGGGTTCGTCGGACTCCCAGCAAGTTCGCGTACGAACTGCTGCAGATGGATAAACTCGTTCGATTTGTCCATGAAGAGGTCGGCCCCCGCGGCTTCATAATGCTTTCGGGATTGGGGGTAGACGGCATTGGACAGGATGACGAGGATCATCTCCGGCCTCTCCCGGCGAATGGTTTGAAAAAGGCGCAAACCATGGGCGCCGCCAATACGCACGTCAGCGATCAGTATTTCCGGTTTGTTTGCCCGAATGGACTCCAAGGTGGTTTGCGCATCGCGTGTGTGAGCCAACGTTTCGACTTTTGGAATTTCCTGCATCGAATTCATCAGCCGAGCTGCCACCACCGGGGAACCATCCGCGATCAAGACCTTCATGAGGGGCTCTCCGTTCAAATCGTGCGAGAGGATAGTCGAATGGGGCGGGCAAAACCATCGGTGACGGGATATTTCTCCTGTAGGATTGCGCAAGGCTTTGTGTAGGCATTTTTCCTACAAGTAGCGAGGGAGGGAAGGTATTTCGATCGCCTCCTCGCAGGGTGTCATCCAACTGTCCCCCCCCACCGCGCGCTCCGTTGGGGGTTAGTATGTGAACCGCTTTCGTCACCGTTCCAGGCCGCCTTTCTGACACTCAGCGGCTCCTCTCTCCGTCAGGAATTCTCCCCACACTGGCCATCCGGCATTTTCGACTTCAGCATTCCAGAACTCACCGGATTGTCCCTGCCATCCCGTTATCTTAGTGTCTACGTGAAAGTTGAGGGTCGAATCGAGCGACGTTTTGGACCGTAGATTGGCGTAAAGACCAAGACAGATCTGGCTCGGCGAGGGGTTGTGCTGGTTCTTATCGCAGATGACGATGAGGGTTTCCGCGCGTTCATCCGAAGAGTCTTAGAAAAGGAGAACGATACGAGCGTCGTTGGAGAAGCTTTGGACGGTCATGAGGCCGTGCGGAAGGCCGAACATCTAAGGCCCCACCTGGTCCTCATGGACATGGACCTGCCTCGCATGGACGGATTGGAAGCAACGAGGCGGGTGAAGGAGTCACTTCCCGGAACCGTGGTGGTAATGTTTGGGACATTGGACGGGGCGGCTTACCGTGAAGCTGCGGCACGCAGTGGCGCCGACGGTTTCGTGGCCAAAACCACGCCCATCTCCCAGATTCTCTCCGTCATCCGGCGTTGGTCCGGCTCCAAAACTACTTCCGGGAGGAAGGATTTAACTTGATGAGCATCTCTTCGACACTACAAAGCTTGCCTGCCGCCGTGGCCTGCCCCCCGCCGGCTGCACGGGAGACCAGCGACTTCCTCTTTTTGCACGGCGGGTCAGCCATGGCAAGGATTCACGGCTATACCGAGCGCTTCGCCGCAGTCAATGTTCCTATTCTGCTGCTCGGTGAAAGCGGAGTGGGAAAGGAGGTCTTCGCCCGGAGGATTCACCAACTCTCCCCACGGGGCCATCGAACATTTCTGAAAATCAATTGTGCGGCTCTCCCCGCTGACCTTCTGGAGAGTGAATTGTTTGGCTACGAAGCCGGCGCGTTCACTGGAGCAGTGAGATCAAAGCCGGGAATGTTCGAACTCTGCAACAAGGGAACGATTCTCCTGGATGAAATCGGGGAGCTTCCACCGAACCTCCAAGCCAAGCTCCTTCAGGTTCTTCAGGACCACCAGTTTTCCCGCCTGGGCGGACGGTCCTTGGTTACCGTGGATGTGCGAATTCTTGCCGCCACCAACGTAGATATCCGCCAGGCGCTCATCACCAAAACGTTTCGCGAGGATCTCTATTATCGCCTGAGCGCCTTCACCATCCATTTGCCCCCTTTGCGGGAGCGTCGAGACGAAATTCTACCGTTGCTTCAGTTCTTTATACAGAAAATGTCGCTTCGGATGGGACTGCCTTCCAAGCCACTGTCTTCTCGCGTTGTCGAAGCCTGCCTGAAATACTGCTGGCCAGGGAACGTGCGAGAGCTTGAGAACTTCATCAAAAGGCTGCTTGTCCTCGATGATGAGGACGCCGCGCTCGCCGAGCTTCGAGAGCCCCAGGGTGAAAAAACAGAGTGTCCCCACTGTATCCCCCAGCCGCTGCGGATTCAGGGCTCCACAGATTTGAAGAGCCTGGTTCGCGGGCTCAAGCAAGAGACCGAAAAGGAAGCCATCCGATTCGCCTTAGAGCAGGCAGCCGGCAGTCGCAAAGAGGCCGCACGGCTCCTGAAGATCAGCACCAAAGCCTTGCTCCAAAAGGCGCGGCAGTATGGGTTAGTGCCGGACCCATCTGAAACGGTTGAGGTGGCTTAAGAGGTGTGCAAGGAATGGAATTCCCTTCCTTTCCCGAACCACCCTTGCCCTTTCGGGTTTCCCGTTGTGATCG
>JASHSC010000314.1 GCA_030036915.1 Terriglobia bacterium | reverse complement strand
TGGTCTGGAACTGACTGAAAACTGCCAGAGCTGCCGACTGAGATCAGAAGGACACTTTTGCCGATTGTCGCCCGCTGCGCTGAAGGCCTTCGAGGCGATTAAGTTTACGACAAGTTATCCCGAGGGTGCCGTGCTGTTTGTGGAGGAGGAAGCTCCACGGGGCGTCTTCGTGCTCTGTAAGGGGCGCGTCAAGCTTTCTATGACCTCTTACGATGGCAAGACCGTGATCCTGAAAATCGTCAATGCCGGCGAAGTGTTTGGATTGAATGCCACGGTCTCCGGCAGACCTTATCAGGCGACTGCCGAAACGCTTGAACCATGCCAGGTCAATTACGTCAAGCGGGAAGACTTCTTGCGCATGCTGCGCGAGCACGCAGAAGCCTCGCTCCGGGTGGCGCAGGAGCTGAGCAGCGACTACCAGGTTGCCTGTGAACAGATCCGCTCGCTGGGCCTGTCGCACTCGGTGCCCCAGCGACTGGCCCGGTTTTTGCTTGACTCCTGTGCCAAGGGCCAGGAAACCAAACAGGGAATACGTGTGAAATTGTCCCTGACCCATGAGGAGATTGGCCAGGCGATCGGGACTTCCCGGGAGACGGTAACGCGAACTTTCGGAGAATTCAAAAACAAACAGGTGGTCTCTCTGAGCGGTGCGAGCCTGGTGATTCAGAACAAGGCAGCCCTTGAGAACTTTGCGGGTGTTTAGCTTTACTTCCCACCCTCACCTTCTCGGAGCACCGGCACCAAGCCTGCATTTCTACGGGCCCGTTGTGCAGTGTTGCGACGCAACACGAGATGTCAGGTATTGGCCCGGCTACAGTGTGTCGATTATTTGCTTGGCAAAGAAAAAGTGAAAATTTATTTTAAGGTTATTATATCATTATTAAAAGATAACCGGAGTCTTATAGTATACTCGACAAATCAAACAGGATTCCGGTGAAAGAATCAAACGAATTAACTCTTGGTGGCATCGTTCGCGCTCAAGGGACGGAGAGGCTGCGCCACCCCAAGAAGCCAGCTCAGCAATAACCAAGATTCTTTGACCTAATCGAGAAGCAAATCCGGAAACGTTGGACTGAAGCAGATGAGTAGCGAATGGAAACCTAACCTGAAGGCGCAGCGCTTGGTCCTGGCCATGGCGATTTACTTCGGCCTCCTTGCAGGCCAGGCACTCGCGCAAAAGCTGCCGGAGCCGGCGCATGGGCCGTCGGTGGCGGTGCAGGCTGTGGTGACCGGTAAGCCAAGCGACTATGTCGGCTGGGAAACCTGCGCGGGATGCCATCGCGCCGAAGCTCAGGCCTTCGCGAAGACTCCGCACGCCCCTGTGGGAGAAGGGTTGCCGGTTTCTCCCCCCATTACGGGTGAGGAACTTTCACCCTCAGCCGCCGCGGGAAAAAAGATTTATGACGACATGGTATGCGCCGGCTGCCACAAAATTGGAGGCCAGGGCGGAGACGGCGGCCCGGCCCTTGATGACGTGGGCGCGCGCTTATCCCGGGAAGAGATAACGAAGCGCATGATGGGGCGCCGCGCCGGCACCGTCATGCCGCCTCTGCCCCCTGACACCCCGGACAAGCAGATCAACGAACTTGTGGACTACATGTTGACGCTCAAGGGCGGACCAACGCAAACCAAGCCCGTCCCCGCCAAGGCCTTTCGCGTGACGGGGTGCGAGACCTGCCACGGCCCCGGCAAGGCTCATGCCGACGCCGAGCAGGACGCGGCGGGCGACCCGGCCAAGGAATCAGCGGGCGCAAAGCTCATCTTCAAATTCCAGGCGAGCGCCAAAGAAAACTCCGAGCGCTGCCTCACCTGCCACGTTACCGGAAGCGGCCAGGATTCCTTCGCGCACTCGCAGCACGCCGCGGCGGGAGTTTCCTGCACCGATTGCCACGTCGCGCACCTGGTGCACGAGGTCAAGAACGCCTCGAGCGCCGGTCCGCAGCTCCCGCAGGCGGCCTTCTTCCAGACTCCGGAGCTTCCCGAAACCACGCGCTGGCTGCACAACAGCCTGCTGAAGGCTCCCGAGCCGGGCCTGTGCTTCACCTGCCACGGCAACGTGCAGGCGCAGTTCGCCATGCCCGTCCACCATCGCGTGCCCGAGGGTTTGATGAAGTGCACGGACTGCCACAACCCGCACGGCAGCGGGAATCGTGCCAGCCTGAACGCCACAAATTGGGAGACGTGTGTGAAGTGCCACGTGGAAAAACGCGGTCCCTACGTTTATGAGCACGCCGCCGTGCGCGTCGAGGGATGTGTGGTGTGCCACAGCCCCCACGGAAACACCAACCATTTCATGCTGGTGCGACGCGAGGGCCGGATGCTCTGCCTGCAATGCCACACCGGATTCCACTCGGAAGCACAGGTGCCGCACGGTCGCCTGGGATTTCAGACCAGTGGTGAATGCACCCGCTGCCACGTGTCGATCCATGGCTCGGACCTTGATCCAAACTTCTTGCGGTGAAGGAAGACGTGATGCGACGGCGATTTGAGGATGGGCGAGGGATGACGGGCGAATTAGCAAATTCGCCGCGGTGCGCCGGCGAAACCGCAATT
Organism: Terriglobia bacterium; assembly: GCA_030036915.1. GTDB lineage: Bacteria > Acidobacteriota > Terriglobia > UBA7540 > UBA7540 > Bog-366. The sequence goes on along the minus strand of JASHSC010000314.1, from coordinate 1,497 downwards.
TTCGGACGGGACCTTCGTCCATCGAAAGTTTCTTCACGCCGATTGGCCCCGGCGCTCACTTTAACGGCACTCCTGATTCTCGGCAGGGGAAATCTCTGGGCGCAGGATAATGGCGGCGCTCCATTCACCTGGGCGGGGTTCGATACCCAGGGTTCGGCGACGGTCGGCTTCCGCTTTGACGATGTGAAGGGCTATTTGCCCATGTTCCAGGAGCTTTCCGATTTGAATCACGGCTTCCGCCTGATGGATTTCAACATGTTCGGTGAGGCCGCGAAGGGAGCGAATCCGTTTGCGGACAGCTATTCGGTCTCTGTTTCGGGACTGGGCGGCGAGCCGTTTGAAGTGGGGCAGCTTACCGTCAAGAAAGACCGCCTTTACGATTTCCGCGCGAATTGGCGGCAGAGCTACTTCTATTCGAACCCCAATGACAACGTGGTGCTACCTATCACGGCGGTTGCCTCGGGCCTTTCCACCGGACTCACGGACAACCATGCCTGGGGGACGGTGCGCAAACTCGGCTCCGCGGACCTGACCTTGCACGCCACCAACAATTTGCGGTTCAATTTCGATTTCTATCACACGACAGACAGCGGGCCAACCTTCACAACCGAGGCTCTCGACTTCTTCGATTCGCCTTCCTACTGGGGCACCTTTGCGCGCGCCAATCCTTATTACCTCTATGCGCCTATTGAGGATGACGCCAACCGCTTCAGCGGAGGAATCGACTACACTCTGCGCTCCTGGACGTTCCATTACCACGTTGGCTATCAGACCTTTACCGAAAACGTCAACCTTTCGAACGTCAGCTCCCCGGAACTGAGCATCGACCCCGTTGCGTCTTCAACCGAAGAGCCGATCGCCAACCTGTCGCAATCGGAATACCGCAAACTCACCACGCCCATCAGCGAGTTGGCCTTCACCGGCAAGCCCCTGCCCAAGTTCGAATGGCGGGCCGGTTACACTTTTTATCACTACCAGGGGCCTGCCACTTTCACCCAGGCTTACAATGGAATTGCACCCAACAGCTCCGGCGCGAATGCCCCCTATTCCGTCAGCCAGTCGGCTCGCGATACGGTGACCGAGCCGGACAATATTCTGTTCCAGACCTTCAGTTACCAGGTGAAAGATTGGTGGGAGATCATCGCCGACTACCGGTATTCCCGGTTCACCATGAACTCTGTGGGGAATTTCAACAGCCTCCAGAGCATCGTTACCAATCCCACTTCCGCAACGCCCACTACGCTCACCACGCCGGCCTCGGGCGCCACTAACTACGTGTGGCGCGACGGGTTGAGCGACTTCGACTTCAGCATGCTCTTTACGCCCATTCCCTCACTCACACTCCGCCCAGGGATTCGGCTGATGAAGGCGGACGTGGAAGCCATCGAAAACGGCGTAACACAGCCCGGCATCACTCTGGCCACCAAAACCGCCTGGCCAGAGCTCAGCTTCAGCTATCGGCCGGCAAAAATCTTCAGCGTGCGCGGCGATGTCCAC
>JASHSC010000313.1 GCA_030036915.1 Terriglobia bacterium | reverse complement strand
CTGCGCCAGCTCAATCGATTCTTCTCCTACGAGGCGCAAGTTTTTAAGGGCGACGACGCTGAGGCAATTCATGACATGCGCGTGGCCAGCCGGCGCTTGCAGCAGGTGCTCGACCTGCTTTACCCCAAGCCACGGACGCAGGAGTTGCGCCGCATACGCCGCCAGATTCGCCGCTCCCGCCGCGCTCTGGGTGACGTACGCAATTGCGACGTTCTGCTCGAGTGCGTTGGTCGAGTGCTCAGCCGGAAGCGTTCAGCGCGGCGCGATGCCTGGACCGCGGTGCACAATTTCCTACTGAAGCGGCGATCTGAAACCTTTGGGCGCGCCATGCGTAAGTTCGGCAAAATGAACCTCGCGGTGTTTTACGTGAACCTGAAGGAATTCCTCCATCAGGACAAAATGGGTGACCACTCGGAAGACGATCATGCCCAGGCAGCCGGCACGGCACAGCCCACTTTCGACGGCAACCTGACGAGCGCCCTGCAATCCACATGGAGCCGTTTTGAAAACCAAATCGCGAAATCGCATCGTCATGCGCGCCCGGAGGTCATTCACGGAGCGCGCATCGCCACAAAACGGCTTCGCTATCTCCTGGAGGTCTTCCGCGAATTCGGGGTCCCCGGCAGCGCTGACGCCCTCGTTTCGCTCCGCCATCTTCAGAAGTATCTGGGCGATTGGCACGACCTGGAGGTACTCGAGCAGATGATGATCGAGATGCTGGCGCGGCCGGACTTCCTGCGCGACAACCTGGCGCTCGCCATGCAGGTTGGGAAGCTCATTCTTCGCAACCGGGAGAGCAAGGTGGACTTCGAAGCGAAGTATTCCCGGATGTCGTGGGATTCGCCGGAGATGCACCGCCTGAAGGAGTGGGTGACTTACTTCTTGGCATCGCCTTCGGCGGCTCTCGCCAAAGGGTGAACAGAAGGCGCGGCTTCCTCCCCAGGCGGACCGGCGGATTTCGCGGGCCCGGGCATTTCCAGCACCTTCTTGGGAGCAATTTCCGGGTCAGGAACAGGCGCAGAGACAGAGAACAACGGCTCACGCGGCTCCCCGCTCAACACGCGAGCCACTCCTGCGCGCAGGTGCTCAAACACCGTACGCGGATCGGGCGTGGCGTCAATGACCTCGAAGCTATATTCCTTCGCCAGGCGCTCGAATTCCGTCAGCAGCTCGGTTTGATACTTCCGGAAGCTGTCGTACATATCCTCGCTCGGGTGAATGTCCATGCCCGATTCCCAGTAATCAAATCCACGGGAGAAAACCACGCGCGGAATGAGGTCGTCCACGCCGATACGGAGGTAAAACGTGGCATCGGGCTTCAGCGCGAAGCCGTAGGCATTGCGAATCCAGCGAGGGTCGGCGCCGCGCACGATGGCGCGCGCCATCAGCGAGTAGATGTAGCGGTCGGTGAGCACCACGAAGCCGGCGCGCAGGGCGGGAACGATTTCATGCTCAAGGCGGTCGGCGAAATCCGTAGCGTAAAACAGGCTCAGCGTGATGCGCCCCAGAGTGTGGCCTTCCTTGGCCTGCTGAATCCCTTTGCCGGCCAACTCTGAGCGCTTGATGGCGGTGTCGAGAACGGCGCGGCCCTGCTGCTCGAGCCACGGCCGCAGCATACGAATCTGCGTGGACCGGCCCACGCCGTCCGTTCCCTCAATCACGATCAGCTTGCCGCTCATCTCCCCCAGGTTCATGCCGGGCAGGGGAGCGGCGTAAGTCTCTCTCAAGGCGCTACCCTCAATCTCTTGGCTTGCGCCAGCTTGGCCTTTACGATTTGGCGCATGTACGCCTGCTGCTCTTCGATGGGAAGGGTAGCGTCAACGGTGGTCAGGTCGAATTCCGGCACCATCTTCTCGTATTCATCCAGGATTCGGCCCTGGAAGACGTGAAAGCTTTCCTGTGGGTCTTCGCTCAGCCCCAGATCCATGCCGGCTTCGTAATATTTCACGCCATTGCGCCCATCCAGAATGCGCTTCATGCCCACGTCCAGAGGGACGCGGAAGTAGAAAGCCGCGGTGGGCTTTACGGCAAAGCTGTAGAGCTCGCGCACCCACAGCGGATTCATGCCGCGCACCACGTCGCGAGCAAAGGCGGTGTAGATGTAGCGGTCGCACAGCACCACCGCACCGGCCTTGAGCAGCGGCAGAATGTTGTGCTCCATACGATCGGCGAAGTCGGTCGCATGGATCAGCGAGAAGGTAGCGGGCGTCAGCGTCTGCTTCTTTTTGCCTCGTTTGGTGGTGTCGCGAACCAGCGGCGAGGAGTTCCATTCGCTGAACACCACGCCGTAGCCCTCCCCCTGGAGCCATTGGTGCAGAAGCATTAATTGAGTGGATTTTCCTGAGCCATCGATTCCCTCCACCACGAACAGCTTTCCGGGAAAACGATGCTCACCGTACCGTTTCATGCAGGGTACTCCGTGGAGCAACATCGCTCGGTTTGAAACTTAATTCTAGCATAGGCGCGCCGGAGGAGCAAAGCCGAGGACCCGATGTCAGTGGGGCAGTGAAGTCCGTAGGGGCAGGGCTCGTCCCTGCCCTTTGCTGCGGCAATGCTGCGGCAGGGCACCCACAAGGGGTGCCCCTACGCCAGAATTTCAATCTGACTCACCACCGTTCAGAATGGTGAGTTTTTCCTGATGGAGTCGTTCGATCTAGGCGATGAGGGCGACCAATCATTCGGGAATGCTATCAAGCGACGAAAGGGCAATTTCCGGACATCGTAGCCTCGAATGGTAATCTCCAATCCGCCTCTTGCGCCGCACCTGTCGAGCTAAGTCTATTTGTATTCAAAAACATCACAGGTTCAGCTGCGTAACAGGCTGATTTTTCATACAGATCGTGGGTTCAACCAAGAAGCAGAAATTCGGCCTTTTATTTTCAATAACATCGTGGGTTCAACCTTCATTTTTTGATTCCCCCTGGACAGAGCAAAGATTATTCATGTTCTTTATTATCATAAACATACACCAATGCAGGCTAGACCAAAACTCACGATAATCCATTTGTTTTGTGTAAGATCGCAGGTTCAAGCTAGCCTTCAGAACTGCCGAAACATCTAAAGACTCCCTACGGCAGTCCTGTCGCGAGAGCCCCCTCACGAAGCCGCCAAAACCTGTCGATAAGCGATGCGAGGAAGTGTCGGGGAACCGGCGATTCAGTATGTGGGGATCTGCAATTGCAGGCCAGCAATCATCCGAAAATGTTTTTGGTTTTTTGTTACCAGGATGAGGCCTTCCTCCATGGCCGTGGCCGCCACGAGGGAATCGAAAACGTGCAGGCCGTCGGACTTCGCGTAAAGCTTGAGAAGGTCATAGGCCCTCTTCCCAATGGGTTCTCGAAGTGGGACGATCACGATCGCTGTCAGGAAGGCATCAATGGCCGCAAGGTCACGCTTATCACGAGCGCCCACGATGAGCTCAAGCGCGGTGACTTGTGAAATTGCTCATTGATCGGGGAGCGCATCAACATAATCCCGTGCTTCCTGTTTGCCACGCGAAATGTCAATCAAGACGTCGCTGTCCACAAGGTAGGGCATGGAGAATGGGCGTGCATTTAGCCGCGGAGGTGGCTACGGAGATTGTTGACGAACTCCACGCTGTCGACGATGTCCGTCCGGTCTTTCCAGATACCGTAGAAGTCAAAGTCCCCCACCGAGCGGGGCCGGCCCTTGCGAGGTGCAGCGGGGGAAGGTACCTGAACCTCTACGATCGTCCCTTCATTCAGGGTCACATCCTGCAACGGCTTAAAAACACCGTTTTCGTATTTTGCGGAAACCGTCATCGCGATACCTCTCAAACCCTGAGCCATCCGGGTGCGTTACAGGTGATTCGATTGCTTCCAATATTGTACTATTTCTCGTGCAGCAAGTCGTCGACGAATCTCTCGCGCTCATCTTCCGACAGGCGGTCCCAATCCAATCCGCGTTTGGCGCTCGCCCGGCGCAACTCCGCTTCGCCCAGACGCAGGCGGTCCTCGCGGCCCGCTTGCGCGTCATGAGCAAGCGCCAGCAGAGCCACCCGCTTGCGCTCGGCCGGCAAGCTGCGCAGCAGCGAAATCACCTGTTCGTCACTCAATTCCAAGCTGCCCATGCGGATAATCATATCACCCGGCGCGTGCCGATGATAGTCCGATCCGAAGGCCACGATCGCGAGAGCGCCCTAACGAAGCCAGCAAAGCCTGTCGATAAGCGATGTGAGGAAGTACTGGGGACCACAGCAGTTGGCGGTGGGGACGCCCCTCAAAAAGGATTGCCCCGCCCCCCGTGAACGGGAGGCGGGGATGCTGAATCTATTGGTTCGCGTTTTTTTGCTTGTGCTTCTAGGTATTGAAACTTAACGAGAATGAACAGTTGTTCCCAGTGGTTCCGGTTCTTTCCGACGGCGTTGGGATTACGACCCAACTCCGCGCTGCCGTGCGCAAGGGCATTGCCCAGGCCAAGCGCGGTGAATTCATCGAAGAAGAAGAAATGAAAGCCCGCCTCGAGGAATTGCCGCGCTCCCAAAAGTAGATTTCGGTCGCAGCCATAGTTCTTGAAACAACTTCCCCCTTGCAATCACCCTGCTCGCCCGCCAGAATGTTTTCGCTTATCGCTCCGGCGGACACACCATCAACTCTTCGCCCGGACCAAGGCAGGCACCCAATGAATTCCCGAATCCGCAACGTTTTAATCGCAGCAATTCTGCTGGCCGGCGTGGGAAACTTGCGTGCGCAGTCGTTCCCGCCCACCATCATTGATGTTCATGTTCACTACAACGGCGACCCGGCGTTCTTGGAAAAACTCGTTGCCAAGCTCGATACGGCGGATGGACTCGCGCTTCTCATTACCAGCCCCAAGGATTTGGACGGCGTAAAAGCCTTCATCGCCAAACACCCGAACCGCCTGAAGGGCCTGGGCAATATTTCGCTCGACGATCCCCTGGTGCTTGAGCAGGTGGACCGCTTCCACGAGGCGGGTTTCGTGGGCTTGGGGGAAATTCTCGGGCCGCTGAAGAACTACGACGATCGCAGCTACTGGCCCATCTACGAGCGCGCGGAAAAGTACCACATGATTCTGCTCTTCCACACCGGCATCCTGATGCGCGCCACTCCGGACGTTCCCGCGGACGTGAGCGTGGACCGCATGCGGCCCACTACTCTCGACGGCATCGCGCGGCGATTCCCCAAACTCACCATCATCGGCGCGCACCTGGGGAATCCCGACTACGCCTGGGCGGCGGAAGTGACGCGCTGGAATCCCAACGTTTATTTTGACCTCTCCGGCTCCTCGCTCATCAAGAAGCAGGACGACCCGACGTTTTGGAAATCCATTTTCTGGTGGAGCGGCGTGGTGAGCCCGCACACGCCCGCCAACGCTCCCAACGCTTTTGAGCGGCTGGTGTTCGGCTCGGATGTTTTCAACGGCGAACTGGAGGAATTTGACCGCGAGGTGGACCGCTACCACAAGATGCTCGATGCCTGTGGAGTCTCGCCGGCTTCGCAGGAAATGATTTTTTCGGGAACGATGTGGAAAATCCTGAACGAGCAGAAGTAGTGTGGTGGGGCGATTTGCTGTAGCGGCGCTCGATGAGCGTCGCTACAATAAATGCGGGGATCGGCCCTACTATTGGCTCGCGCCGCCGGGCAGTGACTTGCGCAGCGTATCCACCAGGTTTCGAGCGTCTCCCGGGCGGAGCGACCCGGGGGCGAAGTGAAATGTCTTTCCGGAATTCAGCGTGATGTGAAAGGTGTTGGTGGCAATCGAGGAAGTCTTAATCTCCTTGATGTCGCTCAGCGCCATGCTCACCAGGGTTTTCCCATCCTCCTGATATTCGATGGTCTGCGTGGAAACCACCAGCGCTCCCTTCACCTTGCCGTGAACCTGGAAAATCTCCGTGGGATTGCCCAAATGGAAAGCGTCGTAGCGCTGCGCGTCCGTGGCCACGGGCGTGGCGGGCGAGCCCGTCGGAGCAGGACTGTCCGGTGAGGTGGCTGGCTGCGGAGCCGGGGGCGTGACCCCGCCCTTGCCGGTGACCTCAAATGGTGCCTCCGCTTCGGTGTCATCGGGGTTGAGGATAAACAAACTGCCCGCGCCGGTCGCCGCGTCGTGAGCGACCTTGATGTGAACGTTCAGTTGGGTGGGCGAGGAAGAAATCACCCCCATCACTCGCACTCCCGGATTCGCAAAGCTCACTTTGGCGCCTGAGCCAAAATTCCTGCCGGTGATTTTCAAATCCGTCTCAAAGCCCGGAGCCACGCGCGGCGGATCGACGGACGAAACTTCTGGTCCGGGAGGCGCAGCCGGCACAACCGGCGCGGCGGGAGACGATGGCGTTTCCGGTGCAATCGGTGCGGGGGGAACATTTGGAGTGCTGGGGGCAGGAGCCGCGACTGGAGAAGCCGGAGCCGCCGGGGCTGAAGACGCCGCAGGTGCAGCCGGCGCGATTGGAGCAACCTGCACTGGCGCCGCGAGCGGTGCAGCGGGCTGTGCGGGAGCGGCGGCGGCCACAATCTTGAATGCCGCTTCCGCTGCACGGCTGGCCGGATTGCTCACCAGCAGGCTCAGCGTGCTCGGTTGCGCCGTCGCGCTGACGCTCAGTTGGACATCGATTTCCGTCGCGCTCACGCGCTTTGAGGAATCCACATGAAGGGCGGGCGAGACCGAGGAAACATAAGCGCCGCCGGAAAAATTGCTCCCCTGAATTACCACGGAAACTTTTGTTCCCGGCGCTGCCTGGCTGGGATTGACTTGCTGAACTTGCGGAGTGGCGTCCGGAGGAATGTCGGAGCTCGACTGCGGTGCTGCCATTCCGAAGCAAGCCGCCAGACATGCGAACAGCGTGCAAGCTGACGTGCGTCCTAAGCTTGTGGAAACCGCCAAGGAGAATGCGTCGCGCCTCATAGTTGTCCGTTCCTCAAGTGCGCAATCAGGAGATTTCGATAGGCGAATCTTAAGCTCCTAAATTGCTGCAAGTCAAGACGCGGGCTGGCAGCGCGGCCACATGGTTGGGAAAATGGGTTATGCTTGCTCGCGGGCGTGCGAAAGACTCACCACAGAGTGCACGGAGATCCGCGGAGAGGTTTTTCTCTGTGAACCTCTGTGTTCTCTGTGGTGAATCCTTCTCGATCGAACGTAACCTTTTCCTCAAGTTCATTCCCGAATCAGAATGAATCGGAGACTTCAATTCTCTGCAATTTCGGCGGCCTGCCTTGGGCTGCTGGGAACAAGCTCCGTTCTGCTCGCCGCCGGAGGGAATATCTCGGGGCAAGTGGTAAACGGCACCACGGGCAGCCCGGTGGCGAA
>JASHSC010000312.1 GCA_030036915.1 Terriglobia bacterium | reverse complement strand
ACCGGAGGTTTCCCTCGTTGCCATTCTCGATGCGGATAAGGAGGGCTACCTGCGCTCGGCCGGCTCGCTGATTCAGACGATGGGCCGCGCCGCGCGCCACGTGCACGGCATGTCGATTCTTTACGGCGACCGGCGCACCGATTCGATGCAACAGGCCATCGCCGAAACCAATCGCCGCCGCGCCAAGCAGATTCAGTACAACCTGGACAACAACATCACTCCCGAGAGCATTTCGAAGCCCGTGGATATGGCCCTCGCCTCGATTGTGGAAGCCGATTATGTAACGGTGCCCGTGGATGAGGCCGATGATGCCACCGCCACCGGCGACCAGCTTGATGAACTGATCCGCACGCTCGAAACCCGCATGCGCGAAGCGGCCAAGCAATTTGAATTTGAAAAGGCCGCGCAGTTACGCGACCGGATTAAAGGCCTTCGCGAGAAGGCAATACAGAATTGAGGTATTCCGTCCCGATCCCGAGTGCTGCCCTACAGTTGTAGCGCGGGTGGTTCGCGAACCGCCCCTACGACGGAATGCCGCAAGATTTGATCCCGGGCGCGTTCTCAACGCATGGACTAACTGCAAATGGCGATGAGCGAGGGATGCGGATGCTCTCAAAATACAGTACTGCGCGGTCATGGAGGGCATTGGGCACAGCAGCCTTTGCCGCGCCTATTCTCTGGGCGCTTACGAGTGGGGTGCCATTCCGGGCGCAACCAGCGGCGTTGGCAAACGCTCCCTTGCCGTCGTTCGAGGTTGCCTCCATAAAACTGAGTAACTCGCATAGTCTGCCGGGAGGGTATCATCTTGTCGGCGACAGGTTCACTGCCACCAAGGTGGTAATGGAATTGATCGAGATAGCGTATGGCAAATACGGGGTTCCACTCTCTTCCTTACAAATTTCTGGGGGCCCAGGCTGGATAAACTCTGATCATTACGATATCAACGCTAAGGTGGACGATGCCTTCGTGGATGGCCAGTGGAAGAACCTCTCGGAAGAGCAACGCCTTGAGCAAATCTATCTCATGCTTCAATCCCTACTCGTGAGCCGGTTCAAGCTGCGAATAAGGCATGAGACAAAGCAGCTACCGGTTTGGGAGCTGGTTCTGGACAAGAAGGGTCCTAAGTTTCCGGAGGCCAATTCCCACCTGGAGGAAAGAGGAGCTAGGCCGTATAACCCGGGTGGTGGCGAGATCGGGTTGAGTATGAATTCCTGCGAATTTGCTCAATTCGCTCATTGGCTCTCGTTGGAGCGGGAATTGAGGCCTTCAATGGTTGTGGACAGAACCGGTCTTCACGGCTGTTATAGCTTTAAAGTCCACTGGCAGTCAGCACCCCCGCTTGGGCTCGGGCAAGATGCAGCAGTTGCAGCACCTTCCTTATCTTCAGGCCCATCGCTTTTCACTGCGCTTCGCGACCAGCTTGGACTACAACTGAAGTCAACCAAGGCCCCGACGGATACTATTATTATCGAAGGCATCGAGAGGCCGACGGAGAATTAAGCAAGTCGTCCCGCATGATTCCGGGTCCCGGCGCAACCATTTGCTTTCTGGGGCGTTTCGCAGTATTTTGTCGCTTAGGGCGAGTCCAATAATTTTCAAATCCCATTAAACGCCCGGAGTCAGACACCCGGCGCCGTCTGGCCGTCAGTGATGGGTGGTCCTTGGGAAGGTTATCGACTGCCAGAGGCGGGCGCCGCACTCGCCGGAAGGAGACTTATGGCCACTCCCTGCTGTCCAAAATGCTCTAAAACGCGCTTTCTTCGCTCCAAGAATGCGGCGCTGCAAGCCTGGCTGGTCTATTGCGGTCACTGTGGCGCCGTGGCTGGGATCTTGCCCATTGGATTCAAGGCATCAAAGATATCCACTGGCGGGCGGAAAAAACCCGGCAGTACAGGCCAAAGCTCAGGCAGCCTAAAACCCGCCGACGATTGGGAATCACCTTAAGAAAGAATTGACGCGACATCGATTCACGGATTACGACGCTCCCCGCTGCTTGCGGTCACGAACCAGCCGGGCCGGATTTCACGAAGAGCTTGCGGGGGTGACGGAAATGAGCGCCGCGGGGGGGATGCTCGCGGGCTCCGTGGGGTAGGCGAGTTCCCGCCAGGCGTCAAATCCTCCCATCAGGGGCCAAACCTCGGTATATCCTTTCTCGGTGAGTAACCGCGCCATCCTGGCGCTGGTCACTTCGTTCGGGCAAGTGCAGTACATCACCACCGGGCGGCCACGCGGAATTTCCTGGTAGCGCTCCTCGAAATCCTCCGGCGGAATCCAAATTGCCCCGGAGATTTTGACCCCGTCGACATGGTAGCTGAGGTCGGAGCGCAAGTCGACGATCACGATTTCTTCCCCGTGCTCCAGGCGCTGCTTGAGCTCGGGCGCAGTGATGCGCGAGCGCTCAAGCAGGCGGTAAAATCGTCGTCTTTCCACCGCTTTGAGAAGCAGCCAGCCGGCCAAAAGCACCGCCACGATCAGGGCCCCCGTCCGCCCGAAGGCCGTCAACCACTCCAGAACCCAATCAACTTCGGTGTGAAAGGCTCGGCCCAAGCCCACTGCCGACCCGGCCCAAAGGGTGATGCCGACAAGATCCAGCGCCACAAAGTGCAGGAACGGCACCTTGAGCATCCCGGCCAGAGGTGCGGCGACGGTGCTGAGCCCGGGAACGAATTTGGCAATCAGCAGCGATTTGAGTCCCCGCCTCTGAAAAAAGCGTTCGGTGCGGCTGACGCAGGAGTCCGGCGATAGGGAAAGGGAGCAGAGCCGCCGCAGAATCGGCCGCCCGCGACTCCGGCCAAGCTGGTACCAGAGGCCGTCGCCCGCCAGCGCTGCGCAGAGGCAGAGGATAAACTCCACCGCCAGCCGCAGGTGCAAGGCTTCTGCCAGGGCCGCAGCGAAGAGCATGACCGGATAGGCAGGCACAGGCAGGCCGAGACTTTCCGCCAAGACTGTCAGAAAGATAAAGGGGTATCCGTAAGTGCGCAGGATGTGATACATCGCAGAACCAAAAGCTTGCCAGAAGAATCTGCAATACTCAAGTGGGCCGTTTGAGCCGTTGCCCCTCTCGAACCGGACACAAAGCCTAAAAGCCAGTCATACCCCGCCCAAACGGCTGATCGCTATACCTTCTTTTGGATGGTTCGGGAGGATTTCAAGTTACAGGGTGGGAGAGTCGCCCACCTTGTGGCACGGCCTTCCAGTCCTCGCATGGTCTGGAAGCCCTTGCCGCAAAATCTCCGCGGCCTCGCGGTGGAATTCTAGTGTCGATGGGTTTGAGGTGATAAGGTTAAAGCCCGAATATCTTTCGGTGCACTGGCTCTTCGAGCCTTCTTCAGCCGGTTGTGCAGACCCTTTTGAACTCCCCGGCCCAGAAGTGCAACCACCAATCCCGCGTAGAATACGAAGAGGGCCAACAGGAACATTCTGCAAAAGAACTCGATCATATTGGTGTAGCCTCCAAACAGGGAGGTGCAAACGGACTTCCAAAGTCTTCAGGGCGGGGTTTCAAGCTTTCTCATTGAAAATACAGAAGATAGGAAGCGAGGCCTCGGTGAGTTTTAATGAGGCTCGTCTAAGCTTGAGGTAAAACTCTCCAAGGCTAGGCAAAAAAGAAGAGGCAACGGCGCGTAGCGTGGACCGCTGTTTCTGCGCTCCGCGTCTTATCATTTTCGCTAAGCCGCGGGGATGAATCTTCGAATCAGCAGGAAGCAGGCATAGGAAATTGCGCCGGAAATGGGGATGGTTAATACCCAGGCTTCCACGATGCTCCGCGCCACCTTCCAGCGGACGGCGCTGAAGCGCTGCACGCTTCCCACGCCCATGATTCCGCCCGCGATGGTGTGGGTTGTGGAGACCGGAATCCCGGCAAACGCGGTTCCCAGCAGGCTGATTGCCGCCGCCGTCTCCGCGCAGAAGCCACCCACCGGCTTCAGGCGCGTAATCTTCATGCCCATGGTCCTCACGATTCGCCATCCGCCGGCTGCGGTTCCCAATCCGATGGCGGCGTGGGCCATGAGCACCACCCAAAAGGGAATATAAAACCTTTTCAGGATTCCCGCCGTGAAGAGTGTTCCGGCGATGATGCCCATGGTCTTTTGCGCGTCATTGGTGCCATGGCCAAAACTGTAGGCTGCGGCCGATAAAAGTTGCAGCTTGCGGAAGTGCTTGTCGATGTGCTGGGGCGACCAGGATTGAAAGATCCAATAAACCCCCAGCATGAGTGCACCGCCCAGAACGAATCCAAGGGCAGGGGAAAGGATGATGAAAATGAGAGTTTTGCTCCACCCGGAAGGAAGGATGGCCCCCCAGCCTGCCTTGGCAATGGCCGCGCCGGCGTATCCGCCAATCAGGGCGTGCGAGGAACTGACCGGGAGACCGTAATACCACGTTAAGATGTCCCAAAAAATAGCTCCCGCCAACCCCGCCAGGATCACGTAGAGATTAACTGCCTCAAGCCGGATCATCCCGGCGCCCATGGTCTTGGCAACGGCGGTTCCGAAGGTGAAAGCGGCGATAAAATTGAAGAACGCGGCCCAAAGAACGGCGACGCGCGGCGACAGGACCCGCGTGGAAACCACCGTGGCGATGGAATTGGCGGCATCGTGGAAGCCATTCA
>JASHSC010000311.1 GCA_030036915.1 Terriglobia bacterium | reverse complement strand
CGCGCATCAGGCGCTGATTATCCACCCAATGATCTTCGGGAATGAAAAGGCCGCTGCGAATTTCCGGGGAGAGTTGCGGCGCGCGGCTCAGAACCTCTCCCCTTGTGAGCGGCTGGAGTTTAAATCCCTGCGCCGACTGTGTGCGGTGAATTTGCAGGAGTTCTTCCTCCTGCGTTTCGTCGAGCACCACCAGCAGCGAGCCGTCGCTTCGATAGCCGACCGTTTGCCCGCTCGCTTCCTCAATCTCCGCGGCGAAGCGAGGGTAGAGGCCGCGGCTGGCGATGCAGAGGTCGGAAAAAACCGGGGGTTCCACCTGCTCGCCCACCGGTGCCAGCATACCCGCCGCCGCCCAACTGGCCTCCGAGCCCGGCTCGCCGCGGTCCAAAACTCTCACCTTCACCCCGGCCTGCGCCAGCCGCCAGGCAATCGAGCAGCCGATGATCCCGCCGCCGATGATCAGAACGTCGGACGTGTTGGATGTGTGCTCCGACATGATAAAACAAAGGTTAGAAGCTGGTGGTAAGCCCTCCTACATTTGGAAGACGAATCTGATTACCAACTACCAGCCACTCGTCACTAACCACAGCCCTTCCAGTTTTTGTCAAGCGCTGGGTGCGGTCAAGGAGAATCTTGCAAGCGGTGTTGGTCGTATCCTTTTGCATTTTGCATTCGCACAGCATCGGCAGTGGTCAAGCTAGTGGTGTCCTGAGCCCTGGACTTTGAAATGCTCACCGCAACGCGTGACGGCTTCGGTTAATTGTGCTAGAACATGAGTTAGTGGAAAGTACGGGAGGAGGAGGAAAATGGCAGCCCTCGACTGGTCCCAATGCCCCGCGGTGGAAAGTGTTTCCGGCAGAGTCAGTGGTGCCTGGGTTTTCAAAAATACTCGTATGCCGGTTGCCACCATCTTCTTAAACCTTCAAGCCGGCTTGACCGTGGATGAAGTTATGGAAGAATTCTCGGTCACGCGGGAGCAGATCAACGCGGTCCTGGAATTCGCTGCAAAGAGCTTGGAAGCGCCTCCCACTCTTCCAACGCCGGCACCAGCGCCCGCCAATGCTCATTCTCTTTGATCACGGCACGCCTCGCAGCATCGCCCGCTGGCTGCGGAACCATACTGTTGTCGAAGCAATTGCTAAGGGCTGGGATCACCTGTCGAACGGCGCATTGCTGAATGCCGCTGAGCAGGAAGGATTCGATGTTTTGCTCACCACCGACAAGAATATTAAGTTTCAGCAAAAGCTCACTGGCCGCCGGATCGCTATCGTGGTGCTAGGCAATTCTCAGCGTCCCGCAGTTGAAAGCCATATCGACCGAGTTATCGCGGCTGTGAACGCGGCTACACCCGGCAGCTACACTGAGGTCGAAATACCGTACAATTAAACGCAAGTTGGTTCGCTACTTATTCGGCTACCGCTTCCCAGGCCTGAAGGGCTTTGGAGAAATGTGGCATAATCATCTTTCCATGTAGAGGAGATGAACTTGACCTGCCCGATCTGCAACAAGCGCAAAGCCAAGCGGTGGTGTCCGGCGCGCGCGGAGAGCATTTGTTCCATCTGCTGCGGGGAGCAGCGCGAAATCACCATTGATTGTCCCAGCGACTGCGAGCACCTGAAGGCCAGCCGTGAGAACGATTATTCCCGGCTGGTCGTCGACCCCGAAACCTTGCCTTTCAAGGAAACCAAATTCGGACGTGAATTCGCCCGGTCATACGGACCTCTTCTGGCGGCGCTCGATTACGCCGTCTGCGCGTTCGCCGCGGAACATCGCGCCTTGGTGGATACCGACGTGCTCGCTGCGCTTCGCACCTTGGCGGAGACTTACCAGACGCAGACCAGCGGAATCATTTACGAGAAGCCGATCGACTACGCCTTGCAACGCGATTTGTATGGCGCGCTGAAAGCTGCGATCACAGAATTCCGTGCCAAGCTTGAACAACAGGCAGGTGTAGGAGCACTGCGGGACAGCGAGGTCCGCGACGCTTTGATTTTTCTCGCGCAGCTTGCGGCTGTGTACCAGAACGGCCGGCCCAAGGGCCGCGCTTATCTCGACCTGATTCGCGCGCAGTTCCCGAACGAGAAATTCCGAAAGGCTGAGTCAAGCATCGTGCTGCCGTGAGAGCAGGAGACAGGAGAAAGCGGGCAGGATTACACTCCTCATTGATGCGCCTCGGCGATCCTTCCTTCTGACCCCTCTCTCCTAATTTTCCCATGTTTGAAGTCGACCAAGTTCGCGCCGCCGCCGACATCGTCAAGATCGTGGGCGATTACGTGAAGCTGCGCAAGGCGGGAGCGAATTACGTGGGCCTTTGCCCGTTCCATCAGGAGAAAACGCCATCATTCGCCGTGCATCCCGTCAAGCAAATCTTCCACTGCTTCGGCTGCGGGAAAGGCGGCGACGTCTTCAAGTTCGTGATGGAGATTGACAACCTGCCGTTCCCCGAAGCGCTGCGGCGCGTGGCCGAAAAAGTGGGCGTGCGCATTGAGGAGCGGGCAGGCGGCGAAACCTACGACTCCAGCACGAAGCTGCGCGTGGCGCTCCTGAAGCTTCACGAGGTCGCCGCCAGATTCTTCGCGACGCAACTCGGAGCGACGGCGGAAGGGCGACTGGCTCGCGCCTACCTTGTCGACCGCGGATTGACGGACGCTGTCGTGGGCAGCTTCCGCTTCGGTTATGCACCCGGCGACGGGCAAAGCTTGCTGCGGCAACTGGACGGTTCGGATTTCGACAAAGAAACGCTCGAAAAAAGCGGCCTGATCATTTTTGACGCGGAACGCCAGCGCACCTACGACCGCTTCCGCCGTCGAATCATCTTTCCCATCTCGAACGACGCCGGAAAGGTGGTGGCGTTCGCAGGCCGGGCGATGGGTGACGATCAGCCCAAATATCTCAACTCGCCCGAAACAGCGATTTACACCAAGAGCCGTCTGCTTTACCATCTGGACCGCGCCGCGCAGGCCATTCGCAAGCTCGATTACGCGATTTTGGTGGAAGGTTACATGGACTGCATCGCTGTGGC
>JASHSC010000310.1 GCA_030036915.1 Terriglobia bacterium | reverse complement strand
AGCTTCTTCGCCTCGGCCGCGCCAATCCCGCGCGAACGAAGATAGAAAACGGCCTCGGGATCGATCTGGCCCACCGTGGCCCCGTGCGTGCACTTCACATCGTCGGCAAAAATTTCCAGTTGCGGTTTGGTGTTGATGATCGCGTCTTCAGAAAGCAGCAGGTTTTTGTTGCTCTGCTTGGAGTCGGTCTTCTGCGCATCGGGGCGCACCACGATCTTGCCGTTGAAGACGCCCTGCGAGTGCCCCTCCAGCACGCCCTTATAAACCTCGCGGCTCGAGCAGTGAGCCTTGGCATGGTCGATGGTGGTGTGATTGTCCACGTGCTGCACACCGGTGATGACGTAGAGGCCATGCAGCAGCGATTCGGCGCCTTCTCCATCCAGAACAGTTTGCACTTCCTCACGGGTCAGAAGGCCGCCCAGTTGAATGGAATGCGTGGTCACGCTCGAGGAGCGTGCCTGATGCACCTGCACGCGCCCGTAGTGGAATGCCAGGTCGCTTTCCTGCTGAATTTTGCAGTAGTCCACCAGCGCGCCTTCGCCCGCCACAATCTCCGTCACCGTGTTGGTAAAGGTCGTGTCATCCACCAGGCTGAAAAAGGTTTCGATCACGGTCGCCTGCGCGGTGTCACCCACCAGAATCAAATTGCGTGGGTGCGTAATCACAAACGTCCCGCCGCCGTGGGTAATCTGCAGAATATGCAGCGGCTTTTCGAGCGTCGCGCCCTTGGGGATCTCGATGAACGCGCCGTCCTCAAAAAACGCCGTGTTGAGCGCCACGAAGGCGTGCTTGGCAGCGTCGGCGTACCGGCCCAGGTGCTTCTCGACCAGCGCGCCCGGGTTTCGCGATTCTGCGGCCAGGCTTCCAAAGCGCACTCCCTGGGGAATCCCCGCGGTATTGGAGAGCTCCGGAGCAAAGCGGCCGTTCAGAAACGTTACGCGGCTGCAGCCGAGATCCGCCAACGGCAGGCTGTTGAACTTCTTTCCCAACTCCTCCGTCAGCGTCGTTCGCCCGGGGAGGTAGGATACGGAAACGAGCGGCGAAACGTTCGTGTAGATCCACTCCTCGTCATGAGTCGTGGGGAATCCGCGCTCGGCAAAGCTGTCAATCGCCGTGCGGCGCAGCTTGGGCAGCCACGCGGGCCCATCGGCGTTCAGAGCGCTTTCCCGGCGTGTGAAGTCCGACAGGTAAATTCCTTCTTGTTCTTTGAGTGTATTCATCAAATCTAAGTTCCCTTTCGAGACTTCTCTGTGCCCTCAGCGCTCAAAAACGTTTCACACAGAGAGCACGAAGATTCTCAGCGACCTCTGTGCGAACCAATCGTGAGGCACAGAGGGCGCAGAGAAAAGCAACAGCGAACACTATGCTGAGACGCCTGACTCGACACCTTCTTCCAGCCATCCGTATCCCTTATCTTCCAGCTCCAGCGCCAGTTCCTTGCCGCCGGATTTGACGATGCGCCCGTTCGAAAGCACGTGCACATAATCCGGAATGATGTAATTCAACAGGCGCTGGTAGTGCGTCACCACCACGATGGCGCGGTTGGGCGCGCGCAGGGCGTTGACGCCCGTGGCCACGGTCTTCAGCGCGTCGATGTCGAGGCCGGAGTCGGTCTCATCCAGAATCGCCAGCTCGGGTTCGAGCACGGCCATCTGGAAAATCTCATTGCGTTTCTTTTCGCCGCCCGAGAAGCCCTCGTTCACCGAGCGCGTCATCAGGCCCTCGTCCATATCCAGCAGCTTCATCTTGCCGCGCACGAGGGTGAGGAAGTCCATCGCGTCGAACTCCGCCTGGCCCTGTTGCTTGCGGATGGCGTTGAGCGCGGCGCGCAGGAAATAGGTGTTGGAGACGCCGGGGATTTCCACCGGGTACTGGAAGGCCAGGAAGATGCCCTCACGCGCGCGGTCTTCGGGCGACATCGCCAGAAGGTCCTTGCCCTCGAACGTCACCTCACCGCCCGTGACGTTATAAAGTTCGCGGCCCGCGAGCACCTGCGCGAGCGTGGATTTGCCCGACCCGTTCGGCCCCATAATCGCGTGCACCTCGCCCGCGTTGACCTGAAGGTCGATGCCTCGCAGGATGTCTTTCTCGCCAGCCTTGGCTTGCAGATTCTTGATCGTTAGCATTCAGCACTCCGTGTTGGAATCTGGAAATCGGAAACTTGATGCGCTGCGATGCGGCGCGGAATCTCCAGCTTCCAGTTTCCGATTTCTAGTTTCCAGTTTCTAATCTCTAACCAATTTGTTTTCATAAACATAGTGGGATACCACAGAACATGAGCTTTGTTTTCAATAACATCGTGGGTTCCGTGGCGTTGTCTTTTTTCCGGACCTTTGTTCTCAGTAAGATTCCCGGATTGTTCGTAAAAAACTTGATTCCTCTCCCGCAGCTTGTTGATTCGATAAGCCCTTTATTTTCAGCGCGACCTTCTTCCGGAAACTCCCCTCGATTTTCTGCTAACACCTTACTTATGAATAACATCGTGGATTCTCACCGTTCCTTTTCATCAGCCCCCGGGCCAGTCCAAGGCTGCTCGAATAGCGTCGAGACCGCTACCGAGAATCGCGGAAGCAGTCCCGGGTCTTCCAGTTTCTCCTCGCCCTTGCGCCGAACCACGCCCGACATTCCATGGATATAGACTTCGCGCTCCTCGGGGTAGACAACCCATACACGCGTGGCGCCGGCGGCAAAGAAATCGCTCACTCGCCGATGCATCTCGTGCGGGGTGTTCGACGGCGAAATGATCTCGATGGCCAAATCCGGCGCGCCCTCCGGGAATTTCCCCGCGACGAGTCTCCTGGCATCGCGCACATACGCCACATCCGGGTACCGAATGGTGTTGCCGAATAGGTGGAAGGGCTGTTCCGAGACTACAATCCCCAGCCGGCGCTCTTCGACGAATGCGGCGAGCAGTCTTAGCAGAAGGTCACGGACGTAGTTGTGCGAAAACATTCCCGGGGACATTGTGATCAGCTCTCCTTCCACAAGCTCCTGGAACGTATCGAATTTGCCAATCAATTGAACGAAATCGTCGACCGTCAAAAGTGTTTTTGTTCCCATGATGCTCACCAGACCGATCCGTAGGGGAGGTTCGCGAACCGCCCCTCCTT
>JASHSC010000034.1 GCA_030036915.1 Terriglobia bacterium | reverse complement strand
CATGGAAGGCGCCGGCGGCGATGAACAAAACATGGTCGGTGCGCACCATGCCGTAACGCGTGTTGACCGTAGTCCCCTCAACGATGGGCAGAATGTCGCGCTGCACGCCTTCGCGGCTTACGTCGGGTCCCGAGCCACGCTCGCGCCCGGCGATTTTATCAATCTCATCCAGAAAGATGATTCCGGATTGCTCGGCGCGCTCCACCGCCGTGCGCGTTACCTGATCCATGTCAATCAGGCGGTTTTCCTCCTCCTGGATCAGATATTCCATGGCCTCGGTCACGTGCATGCGCCGCTTCTTGGTGCGCTGCCCGAAGAGGCCCGGCAGAATATCCTTGATGTTGATGTCCATTTCCTCCACGCCCTGCGAGGTTACCACCTCAAATGCGGGCATGCTGCGGTCGCGCATTTCGACTTCAACTTCCCGGTCATCCAACTTGCCTTCGCGAAGCTGCACGCGGAGTTTTTCGCGTGTGCGCACCATCTGCTCGGGTGACCCGGGAACGCGGCCGTCATCACCGTCACCGGACGGTTTGTCGGGTTTGCGCGGGGCGGTGGGAGGAGGCAGAAGCAAATCCAAAATTCTTTCCTCGGCGTTTTGTTCGGCTTTCTCCGCCACCTCTTCCACCTTTTCCTCGCGCACCATGTCAATGGCGACTTCCACTAGGTCGCGAACCATCGACTCCACGTCGCGGCCGACATAGCCGACTTCGGTAAAGCGCGAGGCCTCAACCTTGAGAAAAGGTGAATTGGTCAAACGGGCCAGGCGGCGCGCGATTTCCGTCTTGCCCACCCCGGTCGGGCCGATCATGATGATGTTCTTGGGAAGAATGTCCTCGGCAAGCTCCGGCGCCAGTTTCTGCCGGCGCATGCGATTGCGCAAAGCAACCGCCACCGACCGCTTGGCGTTCGCCTGCCCCACCACATACTTGTCCAACTCCGCCACAATCTGGCGTGGGGACAATTCGTCAAGCGAGGTTGCATTGTCGATGTTTTCGGGAAGATAAAAGACCATATTGAGAGTCTAAAGGGTAAAGGTTAAAGGGTAAAACTTGGCAACAGAGAATTGTACAAGCTGCATCACACTTCATCCATTCAATATCCGATTGGTGCCGAAACTAAATTTCTTCAATGGCAATCTGATCGTTCGTAAAAATGCAGATCTGCCCTGCCAGGAGCATTGCCTCCTGAACAATTTCCTTGGCGGGCATGGGCGTATGCTTGGCAAGGGCACGCGCGGCGGCCAGGGCAAAGGGTCCGCCCGAACCGATGGCGACAATTCCGTCATCGGGCTCGATCACATCGCCATTGCCACTCACAAGATAGGTATTTTTTTCATCTGCCACCAGCAGCAAGGCTTCCAGGTGCCGCAAAGCGCGATCGGTGCGCCATTCCTTCGCCAGCTCCACCACCGCCCGGCTCAGATTTCCATGATATTCCTCGAGTTTCTGTTCAAAGCGCGAAAACAGGGAGAGCGCATCTGCAGTGCTGCCAGCAAAGCCCGCCACGACCTTGTCGTTGTAGAGGCGGCGGATTTTGCGCGCCTTCTGCTTCACCACGCTTTCGCCCAAAGTAACCTGTCCGTCGCCGCCCATGGCCATTCGGCCGTTCCGGCGCACGCACAAAATGGTTGTGCTTCGGATTCGAGGTGAA
This sequence comes from Terriglobia bacterium, assembly GCA_030036915.1. Classification (GTDB taxonomy): domain Bacteria; phylum Acidobacteriota; class Terriglobia; order UBA7540; family UBA7540; genus Bog-366. Next base: position 3,470 of record JASHSC010000034.1, on the reverse strand, counting down.
TTCTTCACGCAGGCACCATAAATTCATTATAGCAGATGCAGGAGTCGGCGTTTGGAATGGGGATGCCGCACTGGTATTCAAGTCGTCATGAATCTAACTCACTCGGCGATGAAGTAGTTTGCCGGATAGTCTTCGTTGTAATGGGCGAAATTGAGGAAGATTTCCCCAACCCTTTCACCATTCAGAAAACGCGCAATGTGCATGGGGGTTTGGACGCCGTCAAAAGCTTTGTAATCCGAGTAGAAAATCGAGTAATCATCCCACGCGTCTTCTTTCACGTTGCGGATGCGGTAGGAAATGCGCGAAGGGAGATACGTCTGCCGATGCAAATCCAGGCGGACGCTGATGCCCCCGAGCGCAGTAATATCGATGCCTTGGGTGGGGACATTGTCCTCAAAATCCATTTTGCCCACCTGAATCAACACGCCCGGCTCATTGATGCGCAAACGCAACAAGTTTTCAAAGCCATAGCGCGTGGAGAGAATCCAGCTATGCAATTGTTGATCAGGTTGAGCAATTAGACCATAGCGATCGAGCTCCCAGCCTTTGTCGCCGTTGTTGATCAGGATGACGGGTTTGGTTTTTCCGTACGAAAATCGGCGCTTGTCAGGATACAGCATCCAGCTCTCGTATGGTTCCAGGCCGGCAGTAGCTCCGTCCTGAAAGAAAAACACGCGGCCCTTCGAAGTGAGGGATTTAGCGTTCAAGAACGCCTGGCCGCCCAATGCCTTAATGGCCCGGTCGAGCATTTGGCGGGCCTGGGGATCGATGTGCGATTGGAGTGGAGGGGGCGCGGGCTGTTGGGCAGGCATCAGCCCCGCAGTTGAGCAAATCGCGACGGCCAGCACCGCGATAATATGCAGAATTCTCAGCATGGTCGAATTAGCCACAGAGAATGCTCCCTCCATTGATGTTCACCACCTCGCCGGTAATGTAGGCGGCCATCGGTGAAGCAAGAAACAGAATGGGCATGGCCACTTCTCCCGGCTGGCCAAAACGGCGGAAAGGAATGGTGGAAATGGCTTTGCGGCGCATCTTGCGATCCTACAGCACGGGCCGCGCCAATCCGTCTCAATCCACCCCGGCGACACACAGCTCACCAAGATTTGATGCGGGGCGAGCTCCGTTGAGAGGCCTTTGCCCTTGCTGATTATTCCTCCAAGCCCCACTCGATCTTTAGACCGCAATACAACTTCATCGGCCCGATTATTTCACCGGCACAAAGCGGGAAGCAATGATCGACCTCACTTGTTCAGAAAGTTTGTCGACATCCTTTAAAGTCAGGGTTTTCGTTTCAATGGAAGGATGAACAATCATTTCTGTCTGTCCAGAGCGCACGTGATAGGTGTCCGGTTTCAAAACGCACGATGATCCAGTAATAGTGATGGGCACAAGCGGGACCCCGGATAGAATGGCGATATAAAAGCTGCCGGCCTTGAAGGGGAGCAATTGCCCAGTGCGGCTGCGATGGCCCTCCGGAAAAAGCAGCACGGATTTTCCCTCGCGGATTTCCTCAGCCACTAATTTCATGCTCTTCAGGCCCTCGCGCGGTCGATCGCGGTCGACGGGGATGTGTCCGGAGCGGCGCAAATGCCAGCCCATGAAGGGCATGTTGAACAAGGATCGCTTGGCCACGAACCGGAATTGGACGGGGAGGTTCACGAACAAAATCGGAATGTCCATCGCGCTTTGATGATTTGCACAGTAAATGGCAGTCTGGTCGGGATGAACATTCTCCAATCCCTCGACGCGAACGCGGATTCCGCTGGTTTTCAAGATCAGCCAGGACCATGCCTTGGCGCAAGCATGTTGCCATCTGCCTTCAGCGTCAAATATTGAGCCGATCAGGGAGGCGGTGCCGCATGCGGCCGTGTAGGAATAAATCAGGAGATTGGTGAAAAGCAGGGATCGCGCATAACTCAGAAGATAGCGCCATCGACCTTCCTTTCGGGTATCAGTCGCGGCACTGGGAGCACGGGTGGCCATCATGGTATGGGAAATTGTTCCAGCCCTGTGAACTGAAAAACGGCTACCCTCACAATTTCAATTTACCATCACGTTGGGACAGCTTGATGGCGCCGACGAGAAAGAGAGAGCCGAAAACGAGTACCACGTCTTCAGGCGAACTCGCACCACAAGCTTGTTCCAGCGCGACGGTCGGCTGGTTACTAATATGAAATCTGGCAGGGGGAAAGTCGAGCGCCGCCAAAATCTGCTCCGGAGTTGCCGCGCGCGGGTGGTCAGGCTGAGTCAAGTAGACATCCTCGGCCAGCGGGAAAACGCTCCGGCAGATTTCCCGGATGGCCTTGTCCCGCATTGAAGCATAAACGACGCGGATCCGGCGACCTGGAAGCTCTTCCTTCAGGAACGCAGCCAATTCCCGCGCCGCGCCGGCATTGTGTCCGCCATCGAGAATTACGAGAGGCTTCTGCAGAATGGGCTCAAGTCGCCCCGGCCAGATTGCGGCGCGCAGACCCTGCAGAATGCTGCGGCGGGGAATTTCCAATCCCCCTACCCGCAGCCGCCACGCGGCCGCCAGGGCGGCCGTGGTATTTTTCACTTGAAACTTTCCCAGAAGCGGACAGGTTAATCCTGCAAAGCGGTCGTGTCCGAACGCCAGGTCAAAGGTATATCGGCCCTGGTCAGCGCGAAGCTTGGAATGTTCTGCAAGAGTCTTCAGCTCGAGCAAATCCGCGCCCACTTCCTCCGCGCGGCGGCGAATCACGGCGGCGGCTTCACCGTCCTCCACACCGGAGATCACCGGCCGGTGAGGTTTGATAATGCCGGCCTTTTCCCGGGCGATGTCTGCCAGGGTGGAACCGAGGAATTCCATGTGATCAAAATCGATGTTGGTTATCACGGCCAGATGCGGGTCAACAACGTTGGTGGCGTCCAATCTTCCGCCCATGCCCACTTCCAGCACGACGAAATTCGTTTTGGCTTGGGCAAAATACAGGAAGGCGGTGGCGGCCAGAAATTCGAAAAAGCTGGGGGGCTTCGCCAGTTTTTCTGCACCAACCATCCGTTCGACGACGGCCGCAACCTCGGAAAATGCACCCGCAAACTCTTCGTCAGGAATTTCCCGGCCATTCACGCGGATACGCTCATTGACGCGCATCAAATGAGGCGATGTGAACAGACCCGTGGAATGACCCGCGTGCTGAAGAATACTCGCCAGCATGGCGCACGTGGATCCCTTGCCATTGGTTCCCGCCACGATGGCCGTATCGTAGCGTTCCTGCGGAGAACCCAATTCCGACAGTATGCCCGAAATGGTCTCCAAGCTGAATTTTCGTCCGTGCAGCTCCTGCCCCAGGTCGGTGAGGTAGTTAAGGCATTCGTTGTAATTCATGGGGGAATCCAGTGGCGGGTGATAAGCGTCATTATCCCCAGGCGTGCATCAGGCGGAATGCGCGTGCAATGTATCCCTTCATTTCCTTGCGCGGGACGATGGCGTCAATCATGCCGTG
>JASHSC010000309.1 GCA_030036915.1 Terriglobia bacterium | reverse complement strand
GGCACGGCGATGCGCAGGAGGCTGGCGGGAATTTTCCTGTCCTGCAAGAGAGTGGCGACGGCCGAGCCGAATCCGCCGGCCTCGGTGCCTTCCTCCGCGGTCACCAGGAATTGTTTTTCCGATGCCAGGCAGCAGATCAGCTCTTCATCAAGCGGCTTCACGAAGCGCGCGTTGATGACGGTGGCGTGAATGCCCAGGCCCTCCAGTCGCTCCGCGGCTTCCATGCACGGATGAACCATGGAGCCGAGCGCCAGGATGCCGATGTCAGAGCCCTCGCGCATGATTTCGGCCTTGCCGATTTCGAGCGTTTTGAATTCCGGATCCTGCTTGACGCCGATGCCGTTTCCGCGCGGGTAACGAAGCGCCACGGGCCCGCCGAGATTCACGGCAGTGTAAAGCATGTTGCGCAGCTCGTTCTCATCCTTGGGAGCCATGGCCACCATGCCCGGCAGCGCGGGGAGATAAACCAGATCATACAGGCCGTGGTGCGTGGGACCGTCCGCGCCCACCAGTCCCCCGCGATCGAGCACGAAGGTGACGGGCAAGCGCATCAGGCATGTATCGTGCATCACCTGGTCGAAGGCGCGCTGCAAGAACGTGGAATAAATCGCGCAGATGGGCCGCATGCCCTCGCACGCCAATCCGGTGGCAAACGTAACGGCGTGCTGCTCGGCGATTCCCACATCAAAAAACCGGTCAGGAAATTTTTTGGAAAATTCATCCAGGCCGGTGCCTTCCGTCATTGCGGCGGTAATGCCCACGATGCGCGAATCCTTCTCCGCCAACTGGCAGATCGCCTTGCCGAACACCGAGGTGTAACTCGGCGCGGCCACGGGACCTTTGTGAAAGGCTCCGGTGGAAAAATCAAAGGGCGTGACGCCGTGGTATTTCACCGGAAGCTGCTCGGCGTGGCCGTAGCCCTTGCCCTTCTGCGTGACGATGTGCACCATCACGGGTCCGGGGCGCTGCTTGGCTTTCGACAGCACATCCAGCACTTCAGGCAGATTGTGGCCGTTGATGGGGCCGATGTATTCAAAGCCCAGCTCCTCAAACACCAGGCCGGGAATCAGCACAGTTTTGGCGGTTTCAAACAGGTCCTGAGAGAGCTTGAGCAGGCGCGGGCCAAGGCGCGGGACCGAGCGAATCATCTTCTCGGCCTCCTCGCGCAGGCGATGGTAAGCCTGGCCGTGCACGATGCGGTTCAGATAACCGGCAAACGCCCCGACATTGGGGGAAATCGACATCTTGTTGTCGTTCAGGATGACCAGAACTTTTTTCTTGAGCGTTCCAAGGTTGTTGATGCCTTCCAGCTCGACGCCCGTGGTCAGCCCGGCGTCGCCCACGACGGCGACGACGTGGAAATCCTCGCCCTTTAGGTCGCGCGCCACGGCCATCCCCAACGCTCCGGAAATTGCCGTGCCCGCGTGCGCGACGTTGAAAGTGTCGTAAGGGCTCTCATCGCGGACGGGAAAGCCGGAGATTCCTCCGTATTGGCGAATGGTGGGGAAGCGGTCGCGGCGGCCAGTGAGGATCTTGTGGCCGTATGCCTGGTGGCCGACGTCCCAAACGATTTTGTCGCGCGGGGTATCAAACAGGTAGTGGAGCGCCAGCGTCAGCTCCACCGCGCCCAGACTGGATGCCAGGTGGCCGCCGATCTTCGAGATGACGGAGACCATGTAGTCGCGCAACTCGTCGGCGACGACTGGGAGATCCTCCCGCGGAACTTTCCTCAGATCGGCCGGAGAATCAATGTGGTTTAGGTACCGGTATTCCATTCGCACCTCTGTTGAACAGAACAGGTAGAACTCAGAAGGTTATTGGCATCACGCGACGAGCCCACAATAGTATGCACCAAGCGGGCGGGTTTGGACAATTGGAAATGCGCGTGAAGCCCGTAGGGGCAGGGCTTGTTCCTGCCCTTCGGCCCGACGATGCCGGGCCCGGCACCCGCGCCCCGTCGCCCGAAGGCTTTGGGCCGCAAGGCGAGGGGGCGCCTCTACCTCGAAATATCTCTCACTGTCTTCTCCCCACAATGTACCGCGCGATACCCTGCAAAATTCCGGCACGCTCGCCGTAAGGCGCAAGGGCGGCGCACGCCTCATCGGCCAATTGGGCCGCCATACGCTTTGAAGCCTCAATGCCGTGCAGCGCGGGATAGGTGGCCTTGTGCTGCTGCTGGTCTTTGCCGATGGTTTTGCCCAGTTCGGCCTCGGTCCCGACCACGTCAAGCAGATCGTCGGCAATCTGAAACGCCAAGCCGATTTTTTCGCCATAAGCCGTGATGCGAGCCAGGTCGTCCTGGCTGGCCGCGGTCAAGAGCGTGCCGGAACGCAACGCGGCGCGCATGAAAGCGCCGGTCTTGGCGGAGTGGATGTATTCCAGGCGCGCGGCGTCACCCGTGCTGTCCGTGGTTTCCAGGTCAACCACCTGGCCACCCACCATTCCGCGAATCGTTCCGATAGCGTGGGCGAGTTCGTGAATCACCCGCAGCGTTCGGCCGGAAGCGCCATTGCCCGCCCCGGCGATGGCCTCAAAGGCCAGGGTGAGCAGCGCATCGCCGGCGAGAATAGCCGCGGCCTCGCCGAACACCACGTGGGAAGTGGGCTTGCCGCGGCGCAGGTCATCGTTGTCGAGGGCGGGGAGATCATCGTGAATCAACGAGTATGTGTGAATCAATTCCAGCGCGCTTCCCACGCGCAGCAGAATTTTCTCCTCGCCCGCAAACAGGCGCCCCGCTTCCAGGCACAACGTGGGTCGAAGCCGCTTTCCGCCGGCGAAAACCGAATAACGCATCGCCTTGTGAATGCTCGGTGGATACTCCTCCGCGGGCGGAAGAACGCGCTCGAGTTCGGCATCCACCAGCGCGCGCGTCTGCTCGAGGTGCCGACGAATTGTTTCCGGTGATTCCACGTCGAACGCTTTTCAGTTCGGACGAAACAGCAAATTCTGAACGGTGAGCTGGGGTCAGGTTCTAGAATTCATCATTTATTCAGTCTCATCGTCCGCGAAGGGCTCGGCTGCGACCTTGCCTCCCGCCTTCTTGGTCAGAATCTCCACCCGCCCCTCGGCCTCGTTCAACTGCTTGTGGCAGGACTCGGAGAGCTTCATGCCTTCTTCATAGAGCACCAGGGCTTTTTCGAGCGGAAGGTCCGTGTCCTCCAACTCGTGCACGATGGCATCAAGGCGCGCGAGATTCTTCTCAAAAGGTTCCGGCCTGTCAGATTTCGCGGAATTGGACATTGTGGCCTTATCGTCCTCAGTTTTCGGGTTTCAGACAAACCGCAAAGCCCGTGATTCGGTTATTTCTGAAAACTGACCACCGACAACTGACGACCGCTTTCAGAATTCTATCACGGGTGGACGGCAGAAGTGGCGGCGGGAGCAGCACCCAGCGCTTGCGCAACCTCCACGGCCAAGGCATAGCGTCCAAACGGCGCCGTAATTTGCACGCCCTGAACCAGGGGTTGCACAGCCGCCAGCGTTTCCTGCGCGATCTTCAGACCCTCCTGCCGTGCACGCTCGCCCGAATCCGCGGCGCGCATCCTCTGCATGACTTGCGGCGGGACGGAGACTCCCGGCACTTCGTTGTTCATAAACTCGGCATTACGAAAGCTGGTAAGCGGACAGATTCCGGCAATAACTGGGATTTTCGACGCGAAGGCCCGCACTCTCTCCAGGCATTTTGCCAGTTGCTCGGCCTGAAAAATTGGTTGAGTCACGGCGAAATCCGCGCCCGCCTCCACCTTGGATTTGAAACGCTGAATCTCCTCATCCAAATTGACTGCGGAGGGATTAAGCGCCGTGCCTACAAGGAACGCCGTCTGCACGCCCAGGGGATTTGCGCCCACGTCAAGGCCCTGATTCAGGTTGCTCACCAGGTTGACCAAGCCGATGGCATCCACCTCGAATGCGCCGAATTCGAAGGCCGTCGAGTATTGGGAAGCGTCGCGCGTCAAAGCCAGGAGATTGCGCAGGCCCAGGGCGTGCGCGCCGAGCAAATCGGATTGAATAGTCAGCACGCTGCGGTCGCGTGAACTGTAGTGGAGCAGAACCTCAATGCCGGCGCGCTGCTGAAGGAGCACGGCCAGCGTGAGGGCGCTCATGCGCGCCGTAGCGCCCGATCCATCGGGAATGTTCACCGCGTCAATACCCTGCTCGCGCAGATATTGCGCTCCCTCCACCTCCTTGGCGGTATCGCATCCCTTGGGAGGAATCACCTCCACCAGAATTGCGAACTCGCGGTTCGCCAGCTTGGCCGCCAGGCGGGAACGGTTGGCTACAGGGACGATCGGCAGCATATGGCTGGTCCGCGCAGCGACCTCCACAGCCGCACGAGCCCGTTGAGGGCTGGAGGAACGCACGGCGACCTTGATGGCTTTGATGTGTTCGGGGGTCGTGCCGCAGCATCCGCCCACCAGGCGCGCGCCGGCCTGGATGAAGCGCAGCGCGTAGCTCGCCATGTATTCGGGTGAGCAGAGATAGACGCTGCGACCCTCCACGGTGCGCGGCAGCCCGGCATTGGGCTGGGCGGAGAGTTTCTTTTCCGTCACTGCGGCCATGCGCTCGAGAGTTTCCAGCACAGCCGCCGGGCCGACGCTGCAGTTTACGCCAATCAGGTTAGCTCCCCAGTCGTCAAGGGCGCGCGCAAATTCCTCGGGCCGCGTTCCGGTGGGGGTGCTGCCATCGGAGTGGACCGTCATCTGCACGACGAGGGGAAGCCGGCAAACTTCCCGCGCGGCCAGCAGGGCTTGGTGAGCTTCATTCAGATCGATCATCGTTTCAATGACAACGATGTCCACACCGGCTTCTGCGAGCGCGGCGATCTGCTCGCGAAACGCCGTGCGCGCCTCCACCGGCGAGGTCAGTCCCAGCGGCTCAAGGCGTGTCCCCAGCGGACCTACTGAGCCGGCAACGTAAAGCTGATCACCGGCAATTTCTCTTGCCAGGCGAACTCCCGCCAGATTGAATTCGCGCACTCTACCCGCCAGGCCGAACGCTTGCAGACGGAATTGATTGGCGCCGAAAGTATTTGTCTCAATCAGCTCGGCACCGGCCCGCGCGTACCCCAGATGCACTTCTTTGACGAGCTGCGGCGCGGTCACATTCAATTCGTCGTAGCAGCGATGCAAGGGGATACCCTTCGAATACAGCATGGTCCCCATGGCGCCGTCGCATACCAACGACCCCTTTTCAATTCTCTCGAGGAAAGGTTCACGCATTCTTACCCTAATCTAGCACAAGTGCCGGTGAGCGGGGCGGAGCGTGATCGAATAGGTCGCAGCTTTAATAACCATTCTTATAGGCGTGAAGGATGGGAAGCGGAAGAAATCTCGAGCGCCATCACCAACGCGTCTTCAGCAGGATTTCGATAATAGTTGGGGCGTGTGTAATCCAAACGGAATCCTGCCGCTGAATAAAAGGCGCGCGCCGGTTGGTTGGATGGGCGGACTTCGAGATAAAGGGTCTTTGCCCCGGATTCCTGAAGTCTGAGAATCACACCCCCTAGCAGCGCGCTCGCCACGCCCTTGCGCTGATGCGAGGGGTGGACAGCGAGGTTGCGCAATTCCGCTTCGTCCAGCACTTGGTGAAAGGCCGCGAAACCTGCGACCTCCGGCGCATTCGAAGGTTCGAGGTTCGCGACAAGAATTACTGCGCCGGGTTCGCGGGCCAATTCGAGGTAATCCTGCGGCTTCCACTGCGCAGCCTGGGGGCACTGCCGCTGAATCGCGAGAATGGCGGCAATGTCGTTTTCGGTGAATGATCGAATTTGCATTCCCGGCCCGGCTCAATTTTCAGCTTTTATTCTCGGTCCGTTTAGCCCTTCCAGTTGATTTCCGCGTCCGGACGGCGAATGTAATAAGCGTCAAGACCCGCGCTCGACGGACTCGAGTCGGACAGAGCGGCCCTGCGCGCGATTTCAGCAATGGCGTCCACAACCGTGCCTTCAACGCTACGCCACTCGAGTGCAGGGGGCAGGGCGCTGCGCAAATCCGCGGCTGCCTGGTCATGGGCGCGCACCACGCACGCGCCACTCGCGCCGGCCTGGAGCCGTTCTGCCATCCAAGCTTGCAACATTTCCGGCTTAAGAACCCAACCTGGATCGACCGGGTCATAATCCTGGTTGGATGCGGGCGGCAATTCCCGCGGCTTTCGGTGAAAGGCTCCCAGGAAAAACTCTCCGCGCCGCGCATCCAGAATGGGGAATGCCCAGTCTGATGTGGGGCCGCCCTTACCGACCAATGCTTCCAGCACGGAAACACCGCGAGCCGGGCGCTTGAACGCCTTCCCCCAAGCGCGAGCTGCCGCAATGCCCACTCGAATCCCTGTGAACGAACCGGGACCGTTGGCGGCGGCGAAGAGGTCGATTTCCGTAAGCGAGTGGCCAGCCTGAGTCAGCGCCCGACCCACCATTTCAAAAAGAGTGACGGAATATCGGTTTGCCGGGCCGGCGTTGGGAATGAGGGCCAGACACTGTGTGTCGCGGAAAATTCCTACCCCTCCCTTTTCACTTGTTGTGTCCAACCCCAAAATCAGCATCGCGTGCCATTATAACGATGTTGGAATTTATCAAGGCGAATTTGCAAGGGGCCGGTGAAGAATCTTGCTTCCATGAATCGGGTTGCAACGCGCAAGAAGCAACAAAGGGCCGCGTCTGCACCTTATGTTAGAATAATGATCTTGCGGCGATTCATCATGATGACGCGCATTTCACAATCCCCAGGATTCAGGGGTGTCATCGGCCGAAAAATTGCATGTGCCGAACGGCTGCTGATTGGATGGGTGCCATTCAGGACCGTCGGTTCATCCATTGCAGTAGACGTGCCCTCGGCAATAAGCACTCAGCAGAACTTTCATGAACGAAACTACACGCGCCACATCCCGGCCGCTCGAGCTTACGGAGCTGCTGACCTTGATGATCGAGGTCGGCGAGCGGATCAATTCCACTCTTGACCTTGATGAACTTCTGGGGCGCATTGCAGAGATCGTGAAGCGCGCCATCGACTATGAAGTGTTCGCCATTCTCCTGCTTAACGAGAAAACGCAGGAACTGCGCGTGCACTTCAGCGTCGGGCACCCGCGCGAGCTGGTCCGCGATCTGCGAATCCGCGTGGGCGAGGGCATTGTGGGCCGGGCAGCGCAAATGAGGCGCTCAGTGCTGGTGAATGATGTTAAGGACGAGCCTGCCTACATTCCCTCACTGGCGACGATTCGCTCCGAGTTGTCCGTTCCGCTCATTTTGAAAGGGCGGTTGATCGGAGTGATCGACTTGGGCTCGCCGCAATCGGAATATTTTAACGACTCGCACGTCAGCCTGCTGGAGCTGCTGGCGGGCCGCATGGCCATGGCCATTGAAAATGCGCGCTTATACCGCCGCACGCTGCGGCAGGCGCGTACGCTTCAGTTGCTGAACGAAATCAGCCGTGAACTCACCTCCGTGCTGGTGCTGAACGAACTGCTGCGTAAAATCGGAACCCTCACCAAGCGGCTGGTGGATTATCACCGGTTCGGGATATTGCTTGCGGATGACCAGACGCAGACTTTTAACGCCGTCCTTTCGCTGAAGCAGGATGAGCGCATGCCGGAAAAGCCGACGGTCAATTATGGCCAGGGCATCGTGGGGGCGGCCGCTAGCCTGCGCCAGCCAGTGGTGGTCCCTGACGTCAGCAAGGACCCGCGCTACATTTCAATGAATCCGGAGACGCGCTCGGAAATGACCGTCCCGCTGATTTACCGCGGCCGCGTGATCGGCGTGATTGACCTGGAAAGTCCGCACCTGAATTACTTCAACGAGGAGCACATCAAGATTTTCTCCACACTCGCGCCGCAGATTGCCATCGCGATTGAGAATGCCCGACTGTACGAGCGAGTGACGCGCAGTGAAGCGCGGCTGGAACGCGATCTGCGCAACGCGCAGGAAATTCAGATGCACCTCATGCCGGGCATCGCGCCGAAAATTCCCGGCCTGGACCTTGCTTTGCGCTTCCAGCCTGCGCGAGAACTGGGAGGCGATCTCTACGAATTTCTGTCTTACGGAAGGGAGCGGCAAGTGATCGTGGTGGGCGACGTGAGCGGAAAGGGGGCTCCTGCGGCCCTTTATGCCGCCCTGGCCAGCGGCACGCTGCGCAGCTTGGCCCCCCAAAAGCTCCCGCCGCCGGACATGATGAAGCGCCTGAATATCATGTTCCTCGAGCGCAAGATTGAAGGCCACTTCATTACCTTGACTTACGCCGTCTGGGAACCGCGTAGGAAGATTTTGTCAATGGCCAACGCCGGCATGCCGCTCCCTATTCTGGTGCGCAGAGGGCAGTGCCGAGCGATTCGCGCCGAGGGTGTGCCCCTCGGCTTGTTGGAGCACACGGAGTACCAGGCCGTGACCGTGCCGCTAGAGGCGGGGGATTTGCTGGCGTTTTTTTCGGACGGCATCACCGAGGCCAACAATCCACAACATGAAGAATTTACTTCGCGGCGACTGGAGCATGTCCTGCGCCAGGGTGCCAAGACGCCGCCTCAGGAAGTGGTCAACCGCGTATTTTCGGAGGTGCGCAATTTTGAGGCGGGCCACCCCCAGCGCGACGATCAGACGCTCGTTGTTCTCAAGGTTCGATAGCTCAAGACGCGGCGAAGGCCGCAGAAGCCGAAAAATGTCATCCTCAAGCCAAGAGTTTTTTCATTATCGCGATGGAATGCTTTTTTGCGAGGGTCTGCCGCTCGGTTCGCTCGCTGAAAAGTACGGCACACCTGCCTATGCCTACAGCCAGGGCACGATTCTTCACAATTTTGAACGGCTGCGTGAAACGCTGGCGCAGCTTCCCGCCTTGATTTGTTATTCGGTCAAAGCCAATTCCCACCTTCGAATCTTGAATCTTTTGCGGCAGGCGGGTGCCGGATTCGACGTGGTCTCTGGAGGGGAGTTGACGCGAGCTTTGCGCGCCGGAGCTGCGCCGGACACAGTCGTTTTCTCCGGTGTGGGGAAAACCCAGGACGAGATTGATGCCGGTCTGGCCGCCGGAATCCTGATGTTCAATGTGGAGTCGGCGGGCGAGCTTGCCCTCATCGAAAGCCGGGCATGCGCCCTGCAAAAGGTTGGGCGCATCTCCATCCGCGTCAATCCCGACGTCGAGGCGGACACGCACCCTTATATCTCCACCGGCCAGATGATTCACAAGTTTGGCGTGCCGAAAGAAGAGGCTTCGGAGCTCTACCGGCGCGCCGCGCGCTCGTCCCACTTGAAGATTCAGGGCGTAGCTTGCCATATCGGTTCGCAGATCCTGGATGTGGAGCCCTTTTGGAAGGCGTTGGATGAAATTCTGGCAATTGCAGGGCACTTGGCAGCGGAGGGAATAAGCCTAAACGTGCTCGATTTGGGAGGAGGTTTCGGAATCCCCTATGGCGGTGAGTCGCCACTGGATTTGGAACGGCTGGCACAGGGACTGAATGAGCGATTGCGCAGCAGTTCAATGAAGTTAATCGTCGAGCCTGGGCGCACATTGGTGGGGAACGCCGGTGTGCTGATGACTCGTGTGCTCTACGTGAAGCGAAATCACCGCAAGAACTTTGTGGTTGTCGACGCCGGTATGAATGACTTGATGCGTCCCTCGCTCTACGGGTCTTATCACGAGATCGTTCCCGTTCAGAAGCACTCTAAGGAGAGAATCCAGGCGGACGTGGTCGGCCCCATCTGCGAAAGCGGAGATTTCTTCGCGCATGACCGCAACTTACCCTCCGTGGACCCCGGCGATTTGCTGGCGGTGCTGACCGCCGGCGCCTATGGGTTCGTTCTCTCTTCCAATTACAACACGCGGACGCGCCCCGCGGAAATTCTGGTGAACGGAGCGCAGGCGGAATTGATTCGTGCGCGTGAAAAAGTGGAGGAGCTCATGGCGACGGAGGAGCCAGGAACCGGCCAATAGGGTGAAAAAAGTGCGTATGATGAGAATACTTCAGTTCAAACCGAATGTGAGGTTTATGAAAGCCACAATTATTGCAGCATTCCTTGTGCCGGTCTGCCTCAGCGCGAGAATTGTGACAACAAATGACTCTTCCTCGACATCCGCCCCGGCAACCTGGAGCAGCAAAGCCGCTGCTTCGTACCTGGATGGCCGAATGACGTGGTGGATGGGTTGGAAAGTGGCGGCTCGCGACCACGGAACGTTTTGCGTCTCCTGCCACACCGTTGTCCCTTACGCCATGGCTCGGCCGTCGCTTCGCGCCGGCCTTGCGGAGCAAGGGCTCTCTTCACCCGAGCAGAGGCTCCTGGATGATGTTGCGAAGCGGGTTCGCATGTGGAGGGAAGTTGATCCCGCTTACACGGATGAAACACGAGGGTTCCCCAAATCGGCAGAGTCGCTTGGAACGGAGTCGGTTCTGAACGCAGTGATTTTGGTGGGCTATGACGCACCTGCTGGTAATCTGAGCCCCGACGCGCACCAGGCGCTGGACAATATGTGGGGCAAACAACTGACCACGGGTGATGCCCGCGGAGCGTGGCCCTGGCTCGAATTCCACAATTCGCCGTGGGAAGGCAATTCCCAATATTACGGCGCTACGCTGGCGGCCATTGCCGCGGGCAGCGCTCCCCGCGACTATCAGCTTTCGCAGGAAGTTCAGAACCACATGAAGTTGCTGCGGGATTACCTCATTCGAGAGCGCGCCTCGCAGACCCTAATCGACCGAGTGATGCTGCTCTGGGCTTCGGCGAAGGTCCCGGGTTTGCTGTCACCGGCTGAGCAAAGATCGATTGAGACCGAAGCACTGAGCAGGCAGCAGGCGGACGGCGGTTTCAGCCTCTCCTCGTTCGTCGGCGGTTGGAAGCGGCACGACGGCACGCCGCTTGAAACCCGGAGCGACGGATACGCGACCGGCATCGTCGCTTTCGTGCTGGAAGAGACGGGTATGAATCGCGACCAACCTCATCTGAGGCAGGCGCTTGCCTGGCTGGCAACGAATCAGGACAAAACCGACGGACGCTGGCTGGCGTACTCCTTGAACAAACAGCGCGATCTCTCAAGCGACATCGGCCGCTTTATGAGCGACGCGGCCACGGCTTTTGCGGTGCTGGCACTTCAGAACGCGAACTAAGCTGCGCAAATCATATTCGACTTGAGTTTGCAAACTGCGGATTTGAGGGAAAGATCGAAAGAAAGAGTTCATATCCGGCGCTAGCGTTCTCCCCACTTCAATTTCGTCTGAAGAATGCGGAAGTAGGTTGTGGCCGGCGGGCGGACGAGTTCCACAAAAGAATCGGCCTTGCGCACGCGCACTACATCCTCGCTGTAGGCGGCGATTCCCACTTGCCCGTCGACGGTCAAGTAGGCGGCCTCGCGCAGGCTCTTTACCGTGACCTCGATATTGGTTGTGTTGGATACCACGAGCGGCCGATGAGTGAGTGTGTGCGCGCAAATGGGAGTGATCAGAAATGCTTCGACGAAAGGCGTGACGATGGGTCCTCCTGCCGCCAGTGAATATGCGGTGGAGCCTGTAGGCGTGGAAACGATCAGGCCGTCCGACTTGTAAGAGGAGACGAACTCACCATCCACACGAACCTCAAAATCAAAAATCCGCGCAATGGCTCCCTTGTTCAGCACCACATCGTTCAGGGCCAGGAATGAGGTGAGAACTTCGTCGGCGCGAATCAACTCACCTTCGATCTGTACGCGGCGATCGGTTTGGTGTTTTCCCACCACTACCATTTCCAGAGTGGGATAGAGCTCTTCGCACGTGATTTCCGTAAGGAAACCAAGGCCGCCCAGGTTCACCGCCAGAATGGGAACGGGTTTGCGATTGAGGGCGCGCGCGGTGGCCAGGAGCGTGCCATCACCACCCAGCACGACCAATAAATCCACCTCGCCCGGCATCTCGTTGCGGGTAAGGCAGTGCTCCCGTGTCTCCATGATGGCGCCGGTTTCCTTGTCGATAAACGCCTCGATGCTGCGCTCGCGGCACCAGGTGAGCAGACCCGGCACGATCTCACGCACCTCGGTCTTTTTAGGTTTCGAAATGATGCCAACGCGTTTAATCGGCATAGCTGTTTCTATCCTACAGTGGCTGGTGCTTCGAGGCCAGTTTTTGTTACGAACTGCCCCGAGGC
>JASHSC010000308.1 GCA_030036915.1 Terriglobia bacterium | reverse complement strand
TCGCGGTCATCTTCTTCTCGCTGGCGTTTGGAGTGGCCTTGGCCCTGCTGCCTGAAGAGCGCACGCGGATTCTCGCGGAGGTTTTGCGCAGCCTTGCCGACGTGATGATGGTGATCATCGAATTGGTGATGATGCTCGCGCCCTACGGCGTCTTTGCGCTGCTCTTTACTGTGGCGGCAAGGTTCGGGATGGATTTGCTGGCGTGTCTGGGCCGGTACATCGTGACGGTGATCGCGGGACTGGCCATCTTTGAACTCGGCGTCTACCCTGTGTTGATCAAAATCTTCACGGCATGGTCGCCCTGGGAATTCTTTTCCCGCGGAATGCGGGCGATTCTGACCGCTCTCTCCACCAGTTCTTCCAACGCCACTCTCCCCACCACGCTCGAGGTGTGCGAGAACTCGCTGGGAATTCCCAAGGAAGTTAGCGGGTTCGTGGTTCCGTTGGGCGCGACGATGTGCATGAACGGCACCGCGCTGTTTGAAGGCGTGACCGTACTTTTCATCGCCCAGGTTTTCGGCATGCATTTGCCGCTTTCATCGCAGATTGTCGTGATGGTGACGGCGATTTTGATGTCCATGGGTGCCGCGGGAGTGCCCAGCGGAGCCATTCAGGTGCTGATTCTGGTGCTGGAAGCGGTGGGGATTCCGGGGGAGGGAATTGCCATGGTGGTGGGAGTCGACCGCGTCCTGGACATGTGCCGGACGGTAGTAAACGTCACAGGAGACATGCTGGCGGCGGCATTCGTGGCGCGAAGCTAGTAAGTAGCAGCGCGGGCTTCCCTTCCGCTGCCTGTCGCAGACTGCTGGAGTTGGGAGTCTGCGTCCACGAAAGGACGTTCGTATTCGCATAGCACACGCAGAAATTGAAATACATCCCTGCGCCAGCCTGGGAAATGAGAAATTCCTTCCAGGTCGCTCATGGGTGGGTCGAGACGCACTGAACCTTTAAGACGCGCAATGTCATCGAAAGCAATGTGAATAGCTCAAAACGTCAGCGAAGACTTCCGAGAGGGGTGGAATATGCCGGCCAAAAAACACACGAAAAAAAGTGGTGCAAAACCAAAGAAGAGAGCGAAAAAGAGCCGCCGCAGCCCAGCTGCAAGCCTCAGCCCATCCAGTCCTGCATCACGGCGGCCGCTGCGTTCTCCAAAGCCGCGTGCGGCGCGGGGCCCCGACGAGATGGAAGCAAGCGGTCCACACTCGGCCAAGGTCGCGGCGGAGCTTGACGCCGAAGATCGTGAAGCCCGCTCCGCCGGCCAGGCAGGAAGCCTGGAGGGACTGCCGGATGCGGCAGAAGGTGATTCTGAAAGTGTGGACGAACTTCTGGAGGAGGGAAACGCCTTCGAGGCCGGCATCATCAAGGGTGTGGAAAACGCTCCCGACGCCGACCAGCAGGAAGTGAGGACGCACGAAGTGCCGGAAGATGACGTCCCGGAAGAGTATCAAGACGCGGAAGAATAGTTTCGGCGAGCCACCGACCGATCGTAATACGTGCGTGCGTTGCAGCCGCTTCAAGGACGGTGGAGAGGATGGAGAGTGCCCCTTTTGCCGTAGCCGCGAGTTCTAGCCAGCCTGTGGTCAATCGTCCGGCCCCTACCCGTGATGAACGGGCAAAGCGCTAATCCGTTGGGAGATCCCCTGGCTTTGGCGCACTGTCACTGATTCGGGTGAGCGGCGTTCTAAAGGTAATTGCCGAGCTTTTCCAGGATTTGGCTCCATCCTTGCCGAAGTTGATCCACGGGGTGTCCGGCCGGGACTCTCTCGTGGGTCAGGATGAGCTCGCAACCGGATGGGCGTTCGTGCAATTCAATCGTTACCAGCGTTTCCTCATTCCCCCATCGCGACGAAACCCAACTGAACGCCAGCTTGGATGGCCTTTCAAGCACCCGAATCTCGCCGGCATTGACGATTTCTGCGTTGGGCGCCTTCATGACAATGCGGAAACGCCCGCCCAGACGCGGCTCCATCACGGCTTCGCAGCTCGTTACAGGTCCCGGACACATCCATTTGCGCATCCCCTCCGCATCGAGCCAGGCATCGAATACCTCTTCGCGGGAAGCGGGCAGCACTTTGCGTACGGTCACGGTTTGGTCACTCACCTGGTCCCTCGTTTTCTTTTCTCAACCAGGTGCTTTTCGAGGGCATCCATTCGCTCGCTCCAAAAACCGGAGTAATAGCTCATCCAATTCATCGCTTCTTCGAGGCGCGCCCCGTCAAGCCGGCAGGAATGCACGCGGCCCCGTATTTCGCGCTGAATAAGCCCCGCCCTCTCCAGCATCTTGAGATGCTTTGAAACGGCGTTCAGGCTCATGGCGTAGGGCTCCGCCAATTCGGTCACGGTCATCGCGCCGGCCCGCAGCCGATCCAGAATGGACCGCCGCGTTGCGTCCGCCACCGCGCCGAATACCAGATCGAGAACCTCGGGCCTGTCCTTGCGCCGGATCGTGGAACCTGTGCCGCCGGGGTTTATCATATTCAACCTTATGGTTGACTATTCATCGCCTCTCTACTATACTCAACCAGAAGGTTGAATGTCAACCGGTGGGCTGAAGGCTGACCCTTCAGCTCC
Organism: Terriglobia bacterium; assembly: GCA_030036915.1. Taxonomy (GTDB): domain Bacteria; phylum Acidobacteriota; class Terriglobia; order UBA7540; family UBA7540; genus Bog-366. The sequence continues at coordinate 1,441 of JASHSC010000308.1, read as the reverse complement.
GTGGAGGAGGAACCGAAATGCCAACATTACTTCAAATTGACTCAAGCCCCATGGGTAGCGCCTCCGTATCGCGGCAGCTTACCCGGGAATTCGCCGCGCGATGGCGGAGTGTTCATCCCGAGGGACGCGTGATATCGCGGGATCTCATGGCCATCGCCATTCCCGTCGTTGATTCCAGATGGGTAAGGGCACAGTACACGCCTAAGGAATCGCGCACGCCACAACAGAATGACGCTCTCAGACTGTCGGCAGAATTCACCAGGGAGTTGCTGGATGCGGACGAATATGTTATCGGAGTCCCCGTGCATAATTGGGGCCCGTCTGCCAGCCTGAAGCTGTGGGTGGATCACTTCGTCACCCCGTTCGGCCCGAAGCTCGAAAACAAGCGAGCCACCTTCATCATCGCAGCCGGCAGATTCTACGGTCCCGCTTCCGGAAACGAATCCGCGCTATATGTAAAACCCTGGTTGCGGACCTTGTTCGGCCGCCTCGGGATGGACGATATGCGTTTCGTCGTCGCCGATGGCTCGGCGGAGGTCATAAAGGGCAAAAAGAGCATGGAGACATTCCTTGCTCCCCATATTGCAGCCATTCAGGCGCTGTTTGCGGAACCATCGCGCGCAGAGGGCGGGTTCGACATGGCAATTGCAGGGAGAGACCATTCATAGGCACCCTCTGGGAAGCCGCGGATTGTGGGTCTCAGGCCTGCTCGAGGTGTTGGAATCAAAGCCGTTCGAACCCTCTGTGAAGGGATTTAGGCATTGTGCTACAGTATCCGGCAGATGGAATGGTGCTTGCTGCTTATGAGAATTCTTTCGGCGGGAACAGTCGAAAGATGATACGCATCGTTGCTCTGCTTTCGGATCACATCTTCCCAATGCGCGATCCCGAGCTTCCACGCTTCCGCGCCGACGCATCGCTCGCTTGAGACAGGCAGGAGAAAGGCTAGCCCTAAAGTCGGGAGATTACGTATGAAGAAGCTAATTCTTTTTGTCATCGCGTTGGCAGCGTCGGCGAGCGCTCTGTTCGCTCAAACTTTCGTTGGAACGTGGCAGGGAGCGCTGAAGGTTCCGCAGGGGCCGAATGGCCAACTGCGGGTCGTGATGAAGATCTCGACCACGGAGAAGGACACGCTGAAGGCGGACATGTACAGCATCGACCAGGGCGGGCAGGCCATACATGCAGACTCGGTTAAACAGAATGGCTCGGATCTCAAAATCACCGTGTCGGCGATCAACGGTGTCTACGAGGGCAGGCTCAGCGCCGACGGAACCACCATCACGGGCACTTGGACGCAGGGACCGCCCCTGCCGCTGACGTTGGTCAAAGCCACTGCCGCAACAGAGTGGACGATCCCCGAGCCACTTCCCCCGCCAAAGATGATGGACGCCAATGCAAAACCGGAGTTCGAAGTTGCCACCATCAAGCTGCCCTACCCCAA
>JASHSC010000307.1 GCA_030036915.1 Terriglobia bacterium | reverse complement strand
GCCACGGTGGTGGGGGTCGTCTGGTTTGTGCTGGGAGGAATCTACCTGGGCATGAAAACACGCGGATTCCGTGAGCAACCGGCGGTGATGGACTTAAGCGAGCTTTAGGTTCTTAGGTTCTTCTGAAACAGAATGCAGCCTTACGCCCCTTCCACGCCGAATGAAAGTCCCATATCGCGCGCCACGCTTTGAATGTGGTGCCTTCCCTCATCGTATTCCTCCGCCGTCTTCAGGTGTTCCAGCATCAGCGGAGCATCGGTGGTGAGGCCCGCGAGCCCGCGCAGGTAGGCCCGATAATCAATGTGGCCGCGACCGGGAATGACCTCGCGCAAGCACACCTGAACGTAGTCCTCCCAAGTCAGGTCTTTCGCGTGGCAGGAAACAATCCATCGCCCCAGCTTGCGGAAGCATTCGTCGATCACCGCGCTGTTGTTGTACATGCGCTCCGGGGAATTCATTACATTGCACGCATCCAGATGAACCGCGAAGGCGGGGCGGTCGACTTTCTTGATCAGCTTCAAGTAGTCGTCGGGCCCGGAAGGAAAATTGAAGGGCATCATCTCAATGGTGAATTTGGTGCGCGTGGGCTTGACCGCATCGATCATGTGACGGCAATTTTCCACGGTCGCATCGATAAACTCCTCGGAAAAATTCCTGGGATCGGGCCCGCACCAATAAGTGGGATTGTATGAGCCCGCGATGTCCACGCAGCAGCGCGCGCCGAGCGCCTCTGCGACGGCTAACCGCTCCTGCACGTAGGCGCGGTTTTCGCGGCGCTTGTCCGGGTCAGGGTCGAGCATGTTGCGCCAGCCGCCGACTTCCGCCAGGACCACGTCGCGCGCGGCAAATTCCTTGATGATGGCTTTGATCCGGTCTGTCTCGTCGATCTTCACCGGGGGAGCGTAAGCCGCTCGATACCCCAGGCGACGATGCTCCTCCGCAAGCTCGGCTGGATCATCCGATTTAAGAAAAATCGGCCCGCCCAAGCGAAGGGTGCCCGTCACGGATGGTGTGGCGCTTTCAGAGGCGGGCTGATTCGCCACAGCCAGCGCGGCAATCGTCCCGGATTTTCCAAGAAACTCGCGGCGAGATATTGAATAAGGCATGATGTTCTCCACTGTAGGAATTCCGGTTCAGGCGCTTCGAAACCCCGGATACTCACGCCGGGGCCTGCTCCTGGGCCCGGCGTTGGAAAATCTCGATGTAGCAATTGACCAGCGAAACAGCAGCGGGCGTGATGCCGGGAATGCGCGAGGCCTGCCCGATGGTGAGCGGACGCACGCGGGTGAGCTTCTCAACCACTTCCCGTGAAAGGCCAGAGACCTTTCCATACTCGAACCATTCCGGAATGTGCCGCGATTCGGAGCGCTTCATGCGCTCCATTTGGCGCTCCTGCTGCTGCAAATAGCCTTCGTACTTGAAGTCGGTCTCTACGCGTCGAGCTTCTTCGCGAGAGAGCATGGTGGATTCAAAATCGCGCGCGCCAGGGCCGCTCAATCCTTCACGAATCCATTCCATCAGGTCATCAATATTCAATTCCGGCCGCTTGAGCAATTGGGCGCCGGTCAGAGGCGAGGGAGCGGTCAGATGACCGTTCTCCATGAGCCCGAGCTTGGCGTAAATCCCCTGCCCCGCCGGCGTGCGCGGGTCGAGCCGGGTTTCCAGCAGGAATTTCGTGGCCGCGCTGATGCGAAGCTTCTTTTCCACGAAAGCCTCGTAGTCTTTCTGTTTGATGGTGCCCACCTGGTATCCCAGCGGAGTAAGGCGCTCATCGGCGTTGTCGATTCGGAGGCGCAGGCGGAATTCAGCGCGTGAAGTGAACATGCGGTAGGGCTCATCCACTCCCTTGCTCACCAGATCGTCAATCAGAATCCCGGCATATCCCTGGGTGCGGTCGATGGCGACGGGCGGCTTGCCCTGCACGCGCAGGCCGGCATTAATTCCGGCCATAATTCCCTGGCACCCTGCTTCTTCATAGCCTGTCGTTCCGTTAATCTGCCCTGCGAGATACAGCCCTTGAATCCTCTTGGTCTCGAGCCACGGGCGGAGCTCGGTGGGTTGTACCATGTCGTACTCGATGGCGTAACCGGGACGAATCATGTCCGCGTTCTCGAGGCCGGGGATCGACTTCACCATGGCCATCTGCACGTCAATGGGCATGGAAGTGGACATGCCGTTGACGTAAATCTCGTTTGTGTCCAAACCTTCGGGCTCAAGGAAAATCTGGTGTTGAGACTTGTCCGGAAACTTTACGATTTTGTCTTCAATGGAGGGGCAATAGCGCGGCCCGATTCCCTTGATCTGCCCGGAATAGAGGGGGGCGCGATGCACATTTTCGCGGATCAAGCCGTGAGTCTGCGCGTTCGTGTAGGTGATCCAGCAGACGGTCTGCGGTTGACTGATGGCGCGCGTGCGAAAACTGAAGGGAGTGGGAACCGGGTCGCCCGCCTGCACCTGGAACTTCGAAAAGTCGATGGTCCGCGCATCCAGCCTGGGCGGAGTG
>JASHSC010000306.1 GCA_030036915.1 Terriglobia bacterium | reverse complement strand
CCTCCATCACCCCGCCCACTTCTCGCGGCAGCTTCACTTTCAACGGTGAATTTACTTCCACGGTGGCCAAGACTGATTCCACGACGGGGGTCGCCAATTTGCTGCTGACGCCGGAGGCGGCCACGGATCCCAACGGCATTAACAACGTCGGTGGGGCAACCAGCCTGTCGGCCAGCAACTTCCGCTCCTTCGTGGATTTCCGGCGCACCTATTCCGGCATGTATGCACAGGACAACTGGCGTTTCAACTCGAAGTTGACCATTAATCTGGGACTCCGATATGACTTGGTGAGCCGCCCCAATGAGTACTTCGGCGCGGAGTCCAGCTTTACCGGTCCCGGGATCGGTACCGGAAAATTCCTGATCCGAAGTTCCCGCGCCAACCTGCTGCCAACGGGTTTCACCAGCCTCCTGGCTACGGACGGAATCACCCTGGACACGGTCAGTAGCGGGCCGGTTTGGGAGGCAATGTCGTACGGTGATTTCGGGCCGCGCATTGGCCTTGCTTACCACGTCTTTCCCAAACTGGTGGTTCGGGCCGGCTACGCCATTTTCTACGGCGGGCAGGAAAACGTCGGCCTCAGCACCCGGAGCGGCAACAGTTTCCCCTTCGTGATTAACGACTCCTACTCTGCCGCCAACGCCGCCACTCCCATTACCCCCAACAACTCTGTGGGATTGCTCGAGAACGGACTGGTGAATGTCCCTCTCAGCTCCACCAGCAATATCAGTTTTGAGCGGGCCATCTCTTTGATCGGCGCAAACTACAACTGGAAGGATCCTTCCGTTTCCAACTATAACTTCACGCTTCAATATCAATTGGCCCCCACCACCACCATGACGCTTGCCTATGTAGGTTCCACGACCCGGCACCTGGATAATGGCAGCGGCGGTGAAACGATCAACTCCTATAATGAGATCATTCCCCCTGGGCAAAACATCTACATGTACGCGTTCTATCCCGACTTTGCCACCGGCGGAACTTATCACTCCGACGACGGCAACAGTATCTACAACTCTCTTCAGTACAACGTTCAACGCCAGTTCGCCTCCGGCCTGGCGGTTTTGGCCAACTACACCTACTCCAAGTGCCGCACCGACGCCCGCGACATCCTCAACAATGACATTGGAGGATTCCGGGCGGTTTACTTGCCCGATTTCGGGATTCAACAAGACTACGCGTTGTGCGACTTCGATATCCGGCAAGTAGTGCACTTCAGCGGAACCTATCAAGTGCCCCTGGGCAAAGGTCACCGCGCCTTCAACCAGGGTGGGGTCGTCAACCAGATTGCCGGCGGCTGGTCAATGAACTGGGTATTGACTCTTCAGGACGGCAAGCCCCTTTCGATCAGCTGCCCAACCGGAACCACCACCGGATTGGGTTGTTTCGCTCTGGTGGGACAGCAGTACGCGGTTGACGCCGGTCCCCACAACGTTGCCCATTGGATGTATGCGGGAGCCTTCGCCCAGCCTGCTTCCGCCACCACGCTTGGACAAACCAATTACGCCCCGCTTGGCGGCGCTCCCACACAAGTGGTGGGACCGGGATTCCATCGGCTTGACTTCTCGCTCTTCAAGCAGTTCCCCGTCACAGAGTCAAAGACCCTGGAATTTCGCGCCGAGTTCTTTAACATCACCAACCACCCGGATTTCGCAAACCCCACGGGCACGACGTTCACGACCACGTCGACGTTTGGGCAGATCACGGGCACCGTTAACAGCCCGAATGATCCGCGACAGATTCAGTTCGCGCTAAAGTTCTATTTCTAACCTGTGGTAAACTGACGCAGGAGCGGTTCGTAGCCCGTCGCCCGAAAACCTTGGGCGGCAAAGCGAACCGCCCCTGCTTGATCCGCAAGCTACTCGCTTTCATAGAAGCCTCTCAGGGCCCATGTCTGTAAACGCTCCCTCACGCAGAACATTCTTGAAAAAGGCTTCAAGTGCTGTGGCTGCGGGGATGCTTATTTCTCCCGCCGTCTCGGCGCGACCGAGCCAAGCCGCAAACGTTCTCCTCCTGATGTCCGATGAGCACAATCCCCTCTACAGCTCACCCTACGGCGACCCTTACCACACAGGCATTCAAACGCCGCAGATGGCGCGCCTGGCTCGCATGGGCACGGTCTTCGAGAACGCCTACTGCCCTTCCCCGCTCTGCGCGCCTTCTCGTGGCGCCTTTGTCTCCGGCCGCTGGGTTCATGACATTCAGGTCTACAACAACTGCAATGCGTTTCAATTTGACTACCCCACTTACGGAAAGGTGCTGCGCGAGCAGGGCGTTTACACCGTCCACGCCGGCAAAACGGACTTGTACAACCGCGCCGATAAGCTGGGCTTCTCGCAGATGATCCTTCCGGGCGATCGCGCCCTTCCCGGCGACAAGGCGATTTCGCGCCACCCCGTGGCGGTGCGGCAGGGTGAGGGAGAATCACGTGGAAAGGGGTATGGCGTCGCCCAAAAGAACCCCTTCGCCCATGACGATCGTGTGGTCGATGCGGCCGTGGATTGGCTCACCGCGCGGGCGCCCAACCTTCAGCAGCCTTGGACGCTTGCCGTCAATGTCCTCAAGCCGCATTTCCCCCAAATGGTTACGCAGGAGCTTTGGGATATGTATCCCAAGGGTGGAACCCTGCCGCCCTTCGGCACCAATGAAGCTACCGCTCAACACCCCTTCGCCGTATCCCTTCGCTGGCACTTCGATACCGCCGAAATGACGGAAGAACAGATTCGGGGTTTGCGGCGCGGATACCTGGGCTGCGTCACCGAGGCGGATCGCCAGCTCGGCAAACTGCTCGACGCCCTTGAGCGCACGGGCCAGATTGAGAACACACTGATCGCCTACACCTCCGATCACGGCGAAATGCTGGGAAAGTTCGGCATGTGGTGGAAATGCAGCCTCTATGAAGATTCAGCTCGAGTTCCGCTGATCGTGGCCGGGCCGGGGTTCAAGCCTGGCGCCCGCGTCAAGACTCCGGTGAGCACCATGGATCTGCAAGCGGCCATTTTCAAAAGCCTGAATGCGAATCGCCCGGCCGCGTGGGCCGGAACTCCACTTCAATCCATTGAAGTTGACGACCCGCATCACGTCTTATTCTGCGAGTATCACGGCCACGGCGTTCCTGCGAGTTGCTTCATGGTGCGAAAGCAGGCCTGGAAATTCATCTATTATATTGGCGCCCCCGCACAGATCTTCAACCTTGAATCCGACCCCAACGAGCTTCATAATTTGGCTGTGACGAATCGCTCCAAGGCGGAGGAGATAGAACGAGAGCTCCGCCTCATCTGCTCACCCGAAGCCGAGAATCAGCGCGCCGAGGCCTTTATCCAAAAGCAACTCGCAGCCATCAAAAAAGGGGGCATTTCCTCATGAGTGAAGGAGAACAATCGGCGACATCGTCGTTGCCACTATCACGCCGTGAGTTTATGAAAGGCTCGGCCATGGCGGCTGCGCTGCCCGCATTGGGAGCCGGCAAGAGCCCGGACACACCCTCTGAGAAACGGCCCAACATTGTCATCATCATCGCCGACCAGTTCCGCTGGGACTGCGTGGGCGGTTACGGGCTTAATTCCATGGGTCTGACGCCGAACCTCGACGCCATGGCGCGACGCGGCACGCTCTTCCGCCAGCAAATAGTCAACCAGCCGGTGTGCGCCCCCTCGCGCGCCAATCTCTTTACCGGACAATACCAAAACCGGCATGGCGTTTGGCACAACGGGCTGGGGCTCGCGCCAGGCGCGGTCACGCTGGCCACGGAGTTGCGCAAGGCAGGATACTCCGCAAACTACATCGGCAAATGGCACTTGGCGCGCCCTACGGCCACGGGTCCGGCGCCTGAGGGTCCCGTTCCCACCAATCAGCGCGGTGGGTTCGACGACTTGTGGCAAGGTTCCAACGAGCTCGAGAAGACGTCGCACCCCTATGAGGGCGACCTTTACGATAACGACGGCAAGCCCATCCACTTCTCCGGCGTTTATCGCGTGGACTTCATCAGCCAGCTCGCCGTTCGCTTCATTCGCCAGGCTTCTCATCAGCCTTTCCTGCTGGTGGTCTCGCAGCTCGAGCCGCACTTTCAGAACGATTGCAATTGCTTCGTCGCGCCAAACGGTTACGCCGACCGCTATGTCAATCCCTTTGTCCCGCGCGACCTCAAATTTTTCCCCGGAGATTGGCAGAAGCAGTTGCCGGACTATTACGGCTGCTGCGCCAGCATCGATGATTGCGTCGGCAGCATTCTCGGTGCGCTGCGCGAAGCGGGAAAAGAGGAGAACACCATTGTCGCCATGCTCAGCGACCACGGATGCCATTTCCGCACGCGCAACACGGAATACAAACGCAGTCCGCATGAAAGCTCCATTCACGTCCCCCTGGTGGTTCAGGGGCCGGGCTTCAACCGCGCCATGAGCATCTCGGAATTGACCAGCCACGTGGACTTCGCACCCACGCTGCTCGAAGCGGCGGGAGTGGCGGTTCCATCTTCCATGCAGGGTCGCAGCTTCCTTCCTTTACTCGACCGCAAAGTGGAGGGATGGCCGAATGAGGTTTACGTGCAGATCAGTGAGTCCGAAACCGCCCGCGCCCTGCGCACTCCCGAGTGGACCTACGCGGTGGTGGACACTCGCCCCGGCCGTAGATCCGCTGCGGCCAGCGACCAGTATGACGAATACCAGATGTACAACCTTGCCGACGACCCGAGTCAGATACTGAACCTCGCCGGCCGGCAGGACAATCCCAAGCTGATCCATTACGATGGCAGTCTCTCCATGAAAGACGCCGCCGAACACCTGCGCGAGCGCCTGCTGGTCCGCATGGAAGAAGCCGGCGAACCCCGCGCGGAGATTATTCCCCGCACGCAATACCCGTGAATCCTGCGAATGTTCCATCTGCATGCGAACCATTCGGCAGCGGAGCAGTTTTGCAGATTCGGCGTAGGGGCACCCCTCGTGGGCGCCCTGGCAATGGCGTTCCCATGACAGAG
>JASHSC010000305.1 GCA_030036915.1 Terriglobia bacterium | reverse complement strand
GTCATGTCGTTTAAGTTTTTCTTCTGAAGTTGGCGGAAGGAGCGGCCGGGTTCGAACTGGTATACTAGACCCGGTCGCTCCGACCGTGTTCTTTGGAGGGTCGGACGCGCAATTTTTAATGCGGATCGCATTCGCACTGGCAGCGGCATTGACCATAGGCTGGATTTTACCCGCCTGCCTATTCCCTCAACAAGTCGGGCAGAGCACTGCCGAGCACACAGCCTCCCCAACTCTTCCGCAAGGTGAGAAAGGTATCGAACTTCTCAGCCAGGGGCAATTCAAAGAAGCCATCGCCGATTTGCGCCAGGCCGTTCAGCTTGCTCCCGATTCATGGAAATATTCGCTTGGCCTTGCAGAAGCACTGCTCTCCGCCAACTACAACTTCACCGGGTTGCACTTTCTAAAAGACATTTATCCGCGCTTTCATGATCTGGCGGAATACCACTATGCCTTGGGCCTGGGGAATTACCTCTGCTTCCGATATCCCGAAGCGATCCAGGAATTCCAGACGGTGGACAATCCAAAATTCCAGCGCATCCCTTTTCTAATCGGAAATTGCTACATGGCAATGGGGGATTTGAAACAGGCGGAGACGCTCTTTCGCCGCGCTATTGAACGGGATCCCAAGGATCCCAGCTATTACGCTTCGCTTGGAAAAATGCTGCGGATGGAGGGCCCGGCTCGCCTGGATGAAGCTGCTGCGGCCTTGCAGAAAGCCTGGGATCTTGACCCCCACGACGCCTACACGGGCCTGCACCTCGCCTATTGCCACGAGGGCAAGGGTGATTATGCGGATGCGCAGGCGCTGCTGGAGCAGGTGGTCCGCGATCATCCCGATCTTCAGCCCGCACACCTTGCACTAGCCACCGCCTACGAACACAATCACGAATCTGACAAAGCTCGCGAGCAGAGAGAAATTGCCGCGCGGCTGAAGCCGCCCCCGCCCATACGCCAGCCCGGTCTGGGACCGGTGACATCGAACTTTGGTGCGCACTGACGCGGGCTATCTTTCCTATCGCCCTCAACCCCGGCACCGCCATGCAGCGCTACGCCGTGGCGGCTTTTCCGGAGTATTGCGGGACGAATCGCTCAACGATGAACGATTCAATGGTTGTAGGGGTGGTGTTCCTGGAAGAGCGCGCTTCCAGGGGTTTCATATATCCCGAGTTCAACGCATCCGCCATTTCGAGGAGGAGGTTCGCCATGCTTTCGGACATTCCCATCTGCATGAGCGCGGGCTTAAGTTGCGCGGGCGGGAGCTGCGCGTAATTGAGGCCGGGCTTGCCGATGGCCTCCCCGATTGCAGACGTGACTTCTGTATAAGTCAAATCCCGCTGGCCGAGCAGCTCGCGTGATTCCTTGCCTTTGAAATCCTGTTTCAGCAGGATCTCGGCGGCGGCCGCGCCAATATCGCGAGTGGCGATCATGGAAAGCTTCAGATCGCTGCGCAAGGGCCCGCCGACCATGCCAAAGTTCTGGATGACTGCCACTTGCGGAAGGAGATTTTCCATAAAATATCCGGCGCGGAGGTATACCGCTTTGAGCCGGGCAATCCCGTTCAACTTGTTCTCGAAGTTGTGCAGGCCCACCACCGGTCCCGTCTTGTCCGTCTTGTCGGCGCCTATACTGCTCAGGAGCACGGCGCGCTCGACACCGGATTTTTCAACTGCCGTCACGAGCACATCGCTGACGCGCTCCTGCTCGTCGCGCACATTGGGGTGGCTGGGATTGGGTGGGATCATCAGGTAAACCGCCTTCGCGCCGCGAAACGCCTGGGTGATTGCCGGCGCGTCGGTCACATTGGCCACCGTGGCCTCTGCCCCCTTTTTCACCAAGCCTTGTAGGCGGCCGGCATCGCGCCCCACCACCCGGACCTTTTCTCCATGAGCCAGCAACTTCTCGGCCACTGTACTTCCGGTATTTCCGCCTGCACCGATAATGGTGTACATGATTTCACCTCCAGAGAATTTAGATGTGGAAAGCGGGGGCGGGGGTTCACCTTAGACGTATTTGATGTCGATCTGAAAGGGGAGAATTTGGGAAAAGCGGATGCTTGCGGGCAAGCAAAGCCCCAAGCAGGCAAGTGCCTTACTGCGTGAGGCTTACCTGCCCGCAGAAGGGATCAGCAAAGTGACGTCGCGGTCAAGCCGCATTCCCACCAGCGAACCTGCGGCGAGGGAAGCTTGCTTGCCTTTGGGGAGGAAGAGCGCGGTCATGACGCCCGCCGCTCCCAACCCAATGGCGGCTCCGATGCCGCCGGCCGCGCCCACGGCGGCGGGCGCCACGATCATCAGTGCCTGAAGCTTCTTATTGGCGCCTTTGCCCTTCAATTCACCTTCCGGCCCCACATTGGGGTCACTACCGCTTTCGCTGGAAAACACTTCCGTCAGTGATCCGGCGATGGATTCCTTCTGGCCGTTGGGCAGCTCCACCGTGTCAAAGACAATGGTGAGCAAGCCGCCTCTGCCTCGACGCTCGGCAGGGCGCACCTCAGTCACGTGGCCGTCTATGCGCACGCCTTTGGGGAGCACGGCGCGGTCTTCAACGTCCACCGGGTCGATCAACGTGCACATAATCCGGTCGCCTGTTTTGGAGCTGGCGGAATTCAGCGTGGTGTGCAACTGAAGTTTGAATTCCGTCCCCTCCGGAACCGTAATCTCATCGACGTTGGAATTGTCCTGATTCTGGTCCTGTGCAAGCAGGGGCGTCGCCATGCTAGCTAAGAGCGTGCAGGCAGTGATGAACGCCAGGATTTTCGCCTTCATTCCCAATTTCCCCCACGCGGTGTCCGGCCCGCCGGAACGGAGAGCCTAAGCTGAATCAACCATTTCATCACCAAAAGGCCGGCGCAGTCAAAGATAAAATCTGATTGGCACTTGGTTCGATGCGAAATCCGGCGCGGGGTTGGATGGCTTGCGACCTGGAAGAGGACGCCACAGAAAGGGTTGGGCAGCGCCCGTGCTTCGGTACGAAATTGATTCGAGAACAAAAACTGATTTTGCCGGGTTTTGAGGACTTATTCCCGCGCCTCGGCGTGATGGCGAACGTCAACGCCTTCCACCAGGAAGAGCACATCCTCGGCGATGTTGGTGGCGTGGTCGGCAAGGCGTTCCAGATTGCGGGCCACGAACATAAGGTTGATGCCCTGGCGGACCGTCTTGGGGTCGCGCTCCATGTAGCCGATCAGTTCCTCGTAAATGGAATCGCGCAGGGCGTCCACCGCGTCGTCAGAGACGAGCACATTGCGGGCGAGTTCGGGATCTTTCTTGACGAAGGCGTCGAGGCTCTTGCGGATCATCGACTGGACGCGGCTGGCCATGGCCGGAATATCGATCGTAGGTTTCATGAGGGGCTCATTGGAGAGGGCCAGCGCCCGCTCGACAATATTCACCGCCAGGTCGCCCATTCGCTCAAGGTCGTTATTGATCTTGATGGCGGAGGTGAGAAACCGCAGGTCGGTGGCCATGGGTTGCTGAAGAGCCAGAAGGCGCGTGGCGAGATCATCAATCTCAATTTCCATGTGATTGATCTCCGCCTCGTTCTGAAGGACCTTCTGCGACTGCTGGGGATCCCTCTCGGTGAGGGAAAGAACGCTGCGGTAGACCGAGTCCTCCACTAGCGCGCTCATTTCAAGCAGGCGGCTGCGCAAATAGTCTAGCTCCTCAACAAAATGGCGCAATCGTTTCTCCCCTTAGGAACAAACAGTGGTTAGCGGCTCGTGGAGAGTGGCTAGCAAAGCCTGGCGATGCACCGTGTCCAAATCTATCGCCAAAAACGGGCTCACACCCTCAATTTTTCCAACCACTCGCCGCTGGCCAACCAACACTGCCCTCTTAACCAAACCTGCCGGTAATGTAGTCTTCCGTTTCCTTCCGCGCCGGAGTCTTGAAGATAATCTCGGTTTTGTTGAATTCAATCAAACGTCCCATCAGGAAAAAGCCGGTGTAATCCGCGGCACGCGCCGCCTGTTGCATATTATGCGTCACAATCACCATGGTACAAAGGTCTTTGAGATTGAAAAGTAGTTCCTCAATTTTGGCGGTGGCAATGGGGTCCAGGGCCGAGCAGGGTTCATCGAGCAGCAGGACTTCCGGATCAACGGCCAGGGCGCGGGCGATGCAAAGCCGCTGCTGCTGGCCTCCGGAGAGAGCATAGGCGGATTTGTGAAGCTGGTCTTTAACTTCGTCCCACAGAGCAGCCCGCCGAAGGCTCTTCTCCACGGCTTCCGCCAATTTGCCCTTTCCTGCCATGCTGTTGATGCGCAGGCCGTATGCGACGTTGTCAAAAATCGACATGGGAAATGGGTTGGGCTTCTGAAAAACCATACCCACACGCCGTCGCAAACTCACTACATCGAGCGAAAAGATGTCCTCACCGTCCAGCAGCACTTCACCTTCAGGGTGCGCCTGGGGCACAGTCTCGTACATGCGATTAAGAATGCGCAGGAAGGTGGTCTTACCGCAGCCGGAAGGGCCTATGAGCGCGGTAATTCGACCGGTAGGAACCTGCAAATTGATGGAGTGCAGCGCCTGCCTTCCCCCATAATAGAAATCCACCCCTGAGGCGCGCATCTTAATGTCGGTCGGCCAGGGAGACTTCGCGCCTGCCGCACTTTCCGTGGCATGCGTTTCTTCCGGCGTCTTGATACCCATAGGTTGAACACTCGATGCAGAACTCACGGCTCACA
>JASHSC010000304.1 GCA_030036915.1 Terriglobia bacterium | reverse complement strand
AGCCCCGCGACGAGCCTGAGTAGCCTTGCCATCCGCCGCGCGAATTGGACGTTGAGGAATTCGTCCGCCCGCCGCTATAAGGACTGGGGCTGGCGAACCGATCCCAACTGTAGTGGTTCCCCTGGGACGTTGGGCTGCTCCTCTGAAAGTCGCTGTTGCCCGACGGCCGCGCATTATAGGTGCTTCCGCCCGAATTTCCGCGATAGCCGCCGCGGTCAGCGCCGTAACCCTCACTCGCGCGTCCGGAGGAATAACTTGAAGTGCGGCCGCTCATCGCGCTGCCGCGAGAGGAGAACATGTGCTCGTTGCTGAAGTTGCCACTCCGGGAGCCCGAAGGAGCCGCAACGCGAGTCCCCATGCTGGCCTGCGTATGCGCCACCGGCAGGCTGCCGTGCATCATGCTGGCGGTGTGCAGCATGCCTTCGCTGATCGGAGCGCCGCGCGTGACGCGTCCGGCGGCAAAATCCTGCGAAGAGACGTGCATGACCGCGCTGCGCATGTGAGAATCCGTCATGGCGCGCTCCAGGTTCGAGCCGTATGCCGGTCCACCGGCACGCACGAAGCCAGGGCCGCGGAATGCGTTGAATCCTACAGCGCCAAACGCGTGCCCCGCGCCAAACCACGGATGGAAAATGTCGCGTGGGCCGAGCGCCAGCCAGCCGATCGAACCAAATCCGAAACCAAAGCCGACGCCTCCGCCGAATCCGAAGAAGGAAACGTAAGCCGGCGCCCAGATGGGCCGCGGACCGAAGAATCCTACCGCCGGCCACCACATCCAGCGGCTTCCATAGAGGAACCACCGGCCGTAGTGATACGGCGCCCAGCCCCAAGGCTCATAAGAAATCCATGTCCAGCCCCAATAGGGCTCATAGCCCCAACGTCCCGCGCTGTAGGGCACCCATCCGGCGTCCACCTGTGGCGTCCAGCACCAACCGTAATCGGGAACTTCCTGCCATTGGCCGTTGGAATCGAGATCACTCGACCCCGTGTAGTATTGGTCGGTGTGCTGCCAGGCCTGCGCGCTTTCGATTTGCCGGTCGCGGTCGGAGCACCAGCGGTCAAATTCGTCTCCGGCGGGAGCGGGATCAATTTTGTACTCGGGATTGTTCGCGCCATGGATTTGAATGATCTGCCCGGCTTCAACTTTGGTGCTGCCCTGGTCGGTCAGAACTTCCGCTTCACCCGCGCGCACCACCAACAAGGTTTCTGTAGCGGAATTTACCTGAATGCGGTAAACGCCGGGCTGCAACAGGTGTACGCCCATGTTGGGAGTGTCAATTTCCACATCTGCCTGCGTGCCGTTGTACGCGCTGTACATGATCCGCCCGGAGGCCAATTGAATCTGAATCCGGTTGGGCTCGAGGTCGGCGATTTTCGCTTCCGTGCGCTCATCGAGGCGCATGATGTTGGCGAAGTCAAGCTGCACTTCCGCGCGGGAGCGCTCCGCCGCCGCCACCTCGTCACCGGGAACCACAGGTGTGTTCACAGTAGCTGCCACCCACTGTCCACCGTCGCCGCGCATCGTGGAGACGTTTCCTTGCGCAACACTGACGCGTCCCACGGAAGATTGTGGCTGTTGTCCCTGCTGTGATTGGGGCTGCTGACCCGGTTGCTCTACAGGGGGAGGCCCCTGCGGATCGGGCTCTTCATCTTCGGCCCGGAGACTGGTTGATATCATCAGTCCCATCGTCATAATTGCCAGTGCAACTATTAAGAACCGCTTTTTCATGGCCCACCTCGAACCAACTTCCACTTGCCAACTGCTCAACTGAACTCCGACACACTTATCGCAAGACGGCTGCCAAACCCTGAAAAAACTCGCCGTATTTATCTGACCCTGAATCAATCGGTTAGGGGGATTTCCTGCCTCGAGGTGAATATTGCCGCCCGCCATAGCCTGCCCAAATTCAGCCGATTGGTGGCCGCTTTCAGCCAGATGGTGCTCTTTGGCTGGGAGTGACGGAGCGGCAGGAAGGCTCTGTCTTACCCGCCGGCAATGGCCAGCAGCTTTTCGAGCAGCAGGCAATTCTTGCAAGCTTTCCGCGCCTGGGGAGGACGCTCGCGGTCGCTGATCTCACGCACCTGGGCTAGCAAAGGTGGAATTTTCCCGGGTTGGAGCTTCACCCGCTCGATTTGCGCGCTGAATCCCATCACGAATCCGGCGTCCGATTGATTGGAATCCTTCGCCGCGGCGGCAGGGTCCGTTACCGGCTCCGTATAAACCAGCGCCAGGCCCGAAACCGGGGCGAAACCTTTCTGCTCGCCAATCACCGCGTAGGCGTTCAACTGCACTTCGTACATCGGAAACAGCGAATCCTGGTGCGGAGTAAATTTGGCCGTCTTGTAATCGACGATCAGGTGCGAATCGTCATCCATCACTAGAATTCCATCCGGACTGCCCCACAGAGTGACGTTGCTCTCCGCATCGAAGATCTTAAATTTCGAGTAATGCGGCGGAGGGCGGTACGTCTTGATATTCCCGAGAGGGCTAAGCCAGGCAGGCGCGCTCCCGTGGCGATCGAACCAGCCGTGTACCAGCCGCTTGTTGTAAGAGTCAATCGAGCTGAAGATGCCGGGAAAAATCTGGTAAGGAAGTTCGTCCACATGCATGCCAATCCAAAAGCAGCGGGGGCAGAAATCCGGCATGGCCAGCGCGCCCAGGTTCTTGGCGGAAATGGTGATGGGGTCGGACATGAGTTTTCGCTGCTTTGGTAATCCGGTCTCCGAAGGCATTCTACGCCACCTCGGCGTAAGTAGCGGTTCAAATTGAAACGCCACCGTTGGGATACCCCCGCCTCGCGATCTCTGGCGATTCTGTCCCGCCATAGGGAGATCATACCCGGAGCTGGCGCAGAGCAATTGCGGTTCTTCTAAGCGCATAGTGTGGTACTATTCCGAATATGGATCTGTATACATACCCGATCACGGTCGAGCGTGAGGGGCGTAAGTATTACGCCTATAGCGAGGACTTTCCGGGTGTCTACGGTCTTGGAAAGAGTATCGAAGAGGCCAAAGCTAGCATCCTCGAAGGCATGAGGATTTATATCCGCCAGTGCCGCGCCCATCGGCAACCCGTCCCTCGCGCCCGCACGATCTACAGTGAAACAGTTTCCCTCGCAATGTAACTTGAGGGTCGGCCCACGCACGGCTTAGCTTTCATGGAAGTCGTCCTCGGAGAAACCGGCGTCTTTTAAGATTCGCAGGAACAATCCCCGCGGAATATCGCCTCGGTGAAAGGGAACGACCAACATGGGCAATGTGGGATGTTTGAGAATTCGATGCGAC
>JASHSC010000303.1 GCA_030036915.1 Terriglobia bacterium | reverse complement strand
TTCAATCCTCGACACATGTGCGGTTTGCCTATGCTTACTCTATGCAATAAAGAGGCGGTAGCTGCTGCCGCACTCCAAGGCAAATACCTGAATCGGATCCTTGACCTTCAACACGCGACCCCTAATTGTTGTGACCGGATTCACGATTCAAGGTTCCGGATTCAAGAGCTCACCGGTTCGTTCAGCGGCCACTCCTCCGGCTCAAGGCCCTGCAAAATTGCCTCACGCGTCCGGGCGATCAGCTTCGACCGCTCATCCAGTGTGAAATCGGCCGCGTTGATGGGTTCATGAATCGTGATGCGCACTCGCCCGGGGTGAATTGCAAACGTTCCCTTGGGCATCACCTTGCGCGTGCCGGAAGCTGAGACGGGAACAATCAGCGCTCCGGCTTTGATCGCCATCACAAACAGGCCCTTTTTGAAGGTTTGGAGACGGCCGTCAGGACTGCGCGTGCCTTCGGGAAACGCCAGGAACGACTTCCCTGCCTTCAGCGATTCCACCGCCTGCTCCACCGCCGCGATTGCCTTCTCACGGTTCTTGCGGTCCACCGGGATGAAGCCGCGATAAACCATCGCCGTGCCTAACACCGGAATGCGGAAGAATTCCTGCTTGGCCATCACCAGAACGGGCGGAAGGATGGAAATCACCGCGGGCGGATCGCAGTTGCTCTGATGGTTGGGCATGTAGATGGCGGCGCGGCCGTGGGGGATCTTCTCGAGGCCGTGGACATCCAGGCGAACGCCGGAAAGCCAGAGGGCAAGGCGCGCTCCCGAAATCCCCACCTGATAAAGCTGGTCGGTGTTTCTGGTTATCCAGGCGAGGATTAAAAACGGAAAGCCGGCCAACAGGATGTAAGCGAATGTTGCGAAGCTGACGAGCGCCGCACGAATCATGGATTCCCCGGCGTGGCTTGGGTCGCGCCCGTCAGCCAGCCCTCGCGCACGCGCAATAGTTCGGCAGCGGCCTGGGGGTCCTCCTGAAGGTGCGCGGTGAATTGCTGCCGCACGCCAATTTGGAATTTCAGGGTGTGGGCCACGCCGTCGCGCAAAATTTGAAGCTCAACTTGTTGGCCCGGCTGCCAGTCGGGCAAAGCTGCGCCGTTGCCCGACGGCAGCGGATGGCCGTCCGCCAACGTAATGACGTCATCCGGCTGCAATCCGGCGCGGTCCGCGTTGCTGTCCGTATCCACGGAATCCACCTGCACCTGACCATCGGAATTGCGCGCAACGGAAAAACCCAACACGGGCAAATCCTGCGCCTGCCAGGAGATTTGCAAGCCGGCATAGCCGAAATAGGTTGAGTAATCGAGGTCGGCCGTCCCCTGCACATAGTCCGTGAAGAATTGCCCTGCGTCGAAGCCCGGCGTTAGTTGGGCGATGATCGTCTGCAGATTCGCAAGAGTATAAAAGCGGCCGCGCTGGGCGAATTCCTGATTCAGGCGGCGCATCAGGTCATCCAATCCGGCGCGATTCTGGCTCGCGTGGCGCATTCCCAAATCCAGAAGGTAACCGACAATTTCGCCTTTGTTGTAATAGGAAATGCTGCGCGCAGGGCTATTGTAATCGGCGTATTTCTCCAGCCACGCCTCACGGCCTGAGGTTTCGACGCTTTGCAGCGTGTGAGCGGGACAGTTCTGCAAAGATTCGATGGCGCTTGTAACTCGGCGGTAAAACGTGTCGCGATCGATGAGCCCGGCGCGGAGCAGCGTGAGTTCCGCATAGGTGTTGGTAACCCCTTCCGCCATCCATAAATCCCGTGTGTCATTGCCGTGGATATAGTCGATGGGCTCAAGTCCCTGCGGCCGGATGCGTTTGACGTTCCAGAGGTGGAAAAACTCGTGGGCGGCGACGTTTTCAAGAATCCGCTCGTTCTGCCGGACCGACGATGCGGTAATGGCAATTGCCGTCCCATAGCTGTGTTCCATGCCGCCCGTTCCGCCATCGTCGCGCGGGAAGTGCAGGATGAAGGCGTAATGGGTGAAGGGCTGATCCTGCATGAGCGTGGTTTCTTCCGCGGTGATTCGCTTTAGCGAGTTGAGAATAGCGTCTGACGAGTAATCGGAGGGATCGGCGTCAATAATCACACGGATGGTTGCGTGTTTTGTTTCGGGCGGTGCCCCGCTACGCGAGATAAAATCCTGCGGGTACGAGAACTCGGCAAAATGCCCGGCCTCGACCGGACTATCCACCAGGGCATCATAGTTTTCGGCATGGAACTCGCCGCCATCGCCTTGCAAAAGGGTTGCCAGTCGCCAGCCGTCCGGAAGTTCGTACTTAGCTTCCACCGGCCGTGCGCGCTCGTTGGGAAGGTAAAAGAGAATCATGGCCAGGTTAAGGAACGCCCGGTTGGAGTCCAGGATGCTATCGAAGGGGCTGTCCGCGTCGGCAAATGCCGAGTATTGGAAAGTGAGGTTGCGGCAGGAATGGGTTGGCCCTCGCCAGGTGTTAAGGTCCTGGCGCGTTAAGTCGGCGGGCTCGCCGTTGCATTCGCCCTGGAGGTCGCGCACGTCTTTCACGAAATCGCGAATTTGATAGAGGCAGTTCCAGGCGGGAATCTGAATTTGCGTGCCTGCGCCGGCGTCCGGAACGGTCATCGTTACTTTCACAAGATGTGTTTCCGGCGAGCGCAGATTCAAGTGATAGAGAACTGGTTGTGCGGCACTGGCCTTGGGAACGAAGCCGAGGACGCAGATCAGGAATCCGAG